>JBEBDG010000057.1:0-11232 GCA_041157165.1 Bacteroidota bacterium | reverse complement strand
AATGCCATTGGTTCAGGTAAATTAGCACCAACAACACAAACTTGGTCTACCAAGGGATGATTTTGAATATGTGTTTCAATTGTAGCAGGACTAACATAAAAACCTTTACTAGTTTTAAAATTTTCTTTGATTCGACCTGTGATTTTCAAGAATCCGTCTTCACCTAAAGTTCCAGCATCTCCCGTTTTTAACCATCCGTCTTCAAAAGTTTGCTTAGTAATAGACAATTCTTTGTAATATCCTTGCATTACATAATCAGATTTCATTTGAATTTCACCTTCTTGAATTCGCACTTCACAAATGGGCCATATTTTGCCCACAGTACCTAATTGAATTTCATTTTTAGGCATGACAGATGTTAATCCCAAATTTTCAGTCATCCCATAGGCTTCTTGAATCCTAAGTCCTAAATCCTGGTACCAATTTAACAATTCAGGTGAAATGGGGGCTGCACCTGTGATCAATAATTTGGCCTTGGAAAGGCCAAGTTTTTTGATGATGAGATGAATGATTAATTGCCCTAAAATTGGAATTTTCAATATTTTCTCAAAACTCTTTTGTCCACCAAATTTTGAAACGATACCTTCTTGAAACTTCAACCAAATTCTGGGAACAGCTAAAAAATGGGTTGGAGATGCACTTTTTAAATTGGCTGCGAAAGTTTGAAGATTTTCAACAAAATAAATTGTGCCGCCGCTAGCCGTACCTGCATATTCTACAAAATTTCTTTCTGCAACATGGCAAAGTGGTAGGTAAGATATGAACCGATTATTGGGATGGTCTAAATAGGCGATTTCTCTTGCGGCTTTTAAGGCAATGGTAATTGATTTTGCAGATATCATAACTCCCTTTGGAGTACCTGTTGTGCCTGATGTATAGATTATGGTGATGGTTTCATCCTCTTTAAATACATACGGTTCCCTGGTTTTTCGTTCTTTTAAAATAATTTGTTCCCACGTATTTATGATATCATTGGGTTGGTCAGACATGTGTATTACAACCGTTTCGGCAGGTATTACTTCCTTTATCTGCTCCCAATTATCTAATTTGCCAACAAATAAAATTTGGCAATCTGAATGTTCGTAAATTGTTCTGAATTGTTCTGCACTGAGCGTAGGATAAAAAGGGACAGATACGCCGCCTGCATATGATATAGCCAAATCAGCCAGGATCCAATGGGCACAGTTTTTGGATAATATTCCTACATGTTTTTTTTCATCATTGAAATTACGATGCAAATAGGCTGCCATTTTTTTGACCTCATCGGCCGCCTGTTCATACGTATAATCTTTAAATGTCGACCCTTTCGGCTGCCTTAAATATAGATTTTTAGGTTTATTTTGAGCCCAATGAAGAAAATTTTCAACATGCCCTTTGTATGTATCAATCACAGAAAATTACAATTTTATGATGGAAAAATAAAAATAATTTCTTTTAAATCATATAATTTATAGCCATTTTGTTTTTCCATCAATAAAAGTCCTTGTTCATTGACTTGAATGATTTTTCCATCAATAACTTGGGAATTTTCAACTTCTTGGTATAGATGCCATTCATTTAGTCGCATGAGATAGGAGTGATATTGCTCATCAATAAAAGCAAAATTTTCTGGACTATTTTTTTTATAAAAATATTCAATCGAAGTACAGATAAAATTAAAAACTTCTCCTTTTTCAATGGGCTCAGATAATTTTGAATATGATTTGAGGGAGGAGGCCCTAAGGTCTCCAAAATGTTCTTGATTAATATTTAATCCTATTCCTACGATGGAATGAATCCAATTGCCAGCATTCCATTGGTTCTCGATTAAAATTCCTCCAATTTTTTTATCCTCAACATATATATCATTAGGCCATTTAACTGAAAAAGGCAATGACTTATTTAAGTGAATTTTTGCCCATTGGTTGAGACCTTTCACTATTCCACAGGCTATGGATTTGCTTAAATAAAATTGTTGGTTAGCATTTAATGTTGGTTTTAGTACGATGGATAGAAGCAAATTATCCCCTTTCTTAGAGTCCCAACTATTACCTCTTTGCCCTCTACCGTTCGTTTGATGATTTGCTATATAACAAAATCCCTCTTCAATTTCTTTTTCCAAACATTCTTGAAGAGCCAATGAATTGGTTGATTCACAGCTTTCCAAATATTTGATATTTCTGCCGATAAACTCGGTTTTTGCTTGATAGTTCTTCAATATTTATTTGTAATTTTATGGAATTGAACAAAATTAGCGCTTATTTCGTTATAGATTAAATTATTGTTATTTTTAACCAATTAATATGCCAAAAAAGAATTCTAAATCAACCCCGTCGAATAGCTCTGAGGAATTAGTACAATGGGTTGTAAAGGGAATGCAAGAAAAAAAAGCACAAGAAATCTCAATTCTAGATTTGCGTGGTGTTTCCAATGCTTTTACTGATTTTTTCGTTATCTGTTCTGGTACATCTGATACCCAAATTGATGCAATTTCAGATTCAGTAGACCATGAAGTATGGAAAGGTTTGCAAATTCATCCTCATGTAGTTGAGGGAAAAGCAAATCGCGAATGGATATTAATGGATTATTATGACATTGTGGTGCATGTTTTCCAAAAGGATAAACGAGCTTTTTTTAAGTTGGAGGATCTGTGGGGAGATGCAAAATTTACCAATATTCCAGATTAATTTTATTGAAACTTTTACCTACCAAATGGCGTTATAGCCTAAACGAATTTTAATAATGGCAAAACAATCCAATCAGCCTAAAAATCAAAGAAGACCAAGTTTACCTCCTCGCTTGCCTAAAAAAGGACCAGCAGGTTTCCAAAATTGGATGATTATCGCATTAATTATTGTGGTAGTTAGTGGTTTGTTCTTTTCTAATCAACCAGCAATTCAACCGATTTCTCAAAAGCAATTTGAATCCATGTTGATTCAAAAAGAGGTTAGTACCGTAACCATCGTGAATGATAAATCTGTGGAGGTCACTTTAAAACCTAAATTTGTTAATAAATATTTTAAATCAAATAATCCAGCATTATCTGCTAACAATAAGGGTCCTCATTTTCAATTTGAGGTAATTTCAAAAGAAGGATTTGAACATTTCTTGGAGGAACGTCAAAAAGATTTTCCCAGAAATGAGCAGATCATGGCTACGCCAGAAAATAGAACGAGTCCTCTGGAATGGTTCTCTCAATGGGGATTTTTGATTTTAATGGGATTAAGTTTTTATTTTTTGTTCTTCCGAATGGGAGGAGGTGGTGGTGCCGGTGGTCAGATTTTCAACATCGGTAGAAGCAAAGCCACTTTATTTGATGGAGAGTCTAAGGTACGTGTAACCTTTAACGATGTAGCAGGCTTAGATGAAGCAAAAGAAGAAATTCAAGAGATTGTAGAGTTCTTGAGACATCCTAAAAAATTCACCGATTTAGGGGGTAAAATTCCTAAAGGAGCTTTACTGGTAGGCCCTCCGGGTACAGGTAAAACACTCTTGGCCAAAGCAGTTGCTGGAGAAGCAGGTGTCCCATTTTTCTCTCTTTCTGGTTCCGATTTTGTGGAAATGTTTGTTGGAGTAGGAGCAGCTCGTGTCAGAGATTTATTCAAACAGGCTAAGGAAAAAGCACCTTGTATCATTTTTATTGATGAAATTGATGCAGTAGGCCGTTCTCGTGGAAGAGGTTCTATGCCAGGCGGAAATGATGAAAGAGAAAATACTTTGAACTCTTTGTTGGTTGAAATGGATGGTTTTGCAACCGATTCCGGAATCATTATCATGGCTGCAACAAATAGACCCGATATTTTAGATCCAGCATTGTTGCGTCCAGGCCGTTTTGATCGTCAAATTTCAATTGATAAACCAGATATCATTGGTAGAGAAGCGATTTTCAAAGTGCATTTGAAGCCTTTGAAATTAGGAAATGACATTGATCCAAAAGAATTAGCTGCTCAAACCCCAGGTTTTGCAGGCGCTGAAATTGCAAATGTTTGTAATGAAGCTGCTTTGATAGCTGCCAGGAGAAATAAGCATGAGATTGATATGAATGATTTCCAAGAGGCCATGGATCGAACAATTGGTGGATTGGAAAAGAAAAATAAATTGATCTCTCCAGAAGAAAAGAAAATTGTTGCTTTTCATGAAGCCGGTCATGCCATTGCAGGTT
Source organism: Bacteroidota bacterium (assembly GCA_041157165.1). Classification (GTDB taxonomy): domain Bacteria; phylum Bacteroidota; class Bacteroidia; order Cytophagales; family Spirosomataceae; genus Sandaracinomonas. The sequence continues at coordinate 7,091 of JBEBDG010000057.1, read as the reverse complement.
GGTTCCTAGAGCACGCTAATCCTTTAGTAAAGGTCACCATTGTTCCAAGGGGAATTGCAGCCTTAGGGTATGCACAATACTTGCCTAAAGAACAATTCCTATACCGTACGGAACAATTAATGGATGAAATGTGTGTTACGCTTGGTGGTCGTGCAGCAGAAGAAATTGTTTTCGGAAAAATTTCAACGGGTGCCCAAAATGACCTAGAAAGAATAACTAAATTGGCCTACTCAATGGTTACAATTTATGGAATGAACGAAAAGTTAGGCAATATTTCCTTTTATGATTCAAAAGGTTCTGAATACCAATTTAATAAACCTTACTCAGAGGAAACGGCTCGTGAAATAGATGAGGAAGTTAGAAAATTGATTGCAGAAGCCTACAAACGTACCATTAAATTATTAACCGATAAAAGAGATTCTTTAACTGCATTAGCAGAAGCTTTGTTGGAAAAAGAAGTTTTATTTCAAAATGATTTGGAAAGTTTAGTAGGGCCTCGTCCTTTTGAGCAGTTGACAACCTACCAAGAGTTTATCAAAGGGGAAACCGAAAAGAAGAGAAAAGATGCGAAAGAGGAGAGAGAACAAGCTGAAAATGATAAAATAGCTGAAGCAAAAGCGAAACCAGCTCGAAAATCGAAACCTAAAAAAGTGGATTCAGATGAAAATAATGATTCTGAATCATCTCAACAAGGATAATATTTTGTAAATTGGGTGGATTTTCCACCCTTTTTTTTGATGATTCAACTATCAATTCCTGCAGATAAAAAGGTTTATTTCGCTTCAGATTTTCATCTGGGCTTTCCAGATGCTGTATTAAGCCTTGAACGTGAAAAGGCATTGCTTCGATGGTTGGAGTCCATTCAAGCAAATGCGTCGCATTTGTTTTTAATGGGTGATCTTTTCGATTTTTGGTTTGAATATGGCAAAGTCGTTCCTGCAGGTTTTACCCGTTTTCTAGGTAAATTAGCCGAATTTTCCGATCAAGGAATTCAATTACATGTTTTTGTTGGAAATCATGATTTATGGATGTGGGATTATTTTCAAAATGAATTCAAGGCTTTAATTTATAGAGAACCGACGCATCTAAGACTTCTATTTCAACATAACGAAAAAAACCTATGGATAGGCCATGGAGATGGATTGGGTCCCGGTGATTCTGGATATAAGTTGTTAAAAAAGGTTTTTACTAATTCTTTTGCCCAATTTTTATTTAAATACGTGCACCCTAATATGGGCATGTCGTTAGCGCATTTTTGGTCTGAAACAAGAAAGAAAAAGGCAATTTTAAACGGTGAAGATCCTTTTGATGAAAAAACGGAGTATATCGTAAACTACATCCGAGAAATAAAACCTAAATTGGATAAAAAAAATCTTGGAATAGATACCTACGTATTTGGACATAGGCATTTACCGATACAATTTCCGATTGATGCTACGACCACTTATTTTAATTTAGGCGATTGGTTTAATCACAATTACAAACATGCATTTTTTCTTTCAATTGATGAAAATAAAACCGAATTTAAGCGTTTTGAGCCTTAAGGTTACAGTTTTTATAATACTGTTTTCAATTCAATTAATTGCTCAAAATTCTACAGAAAATTGGAGGCCTCAAATACACTTTTCACCCAAAAAGAATTGGACCAATGATCCAAACGGATTAATCTTTTATAAAGGTTACTATCATTTGTTTTTTCAGCACAACCCAAAGGGAAATGAATGGGGGAATATGAGTTGGGGACATGCAAGATCAAAAGATCTTTTACATTGGGAAGAGTTACCAGTTGCCATTCCTAATGATAAAGAATATATTTTTTCAGGATGTGTGGTTTGGGATAAAAATCATGCTTCAGGATTAGGAGATCCTCAAAAAGACCTATTAATAGCCATATATACTGCCGATTTTCCTTATACCCGTGAGGAGCAACATATTGCTTTTTCTAATGATGATGGCTTGACATGGACAAAATATGATGGAAATCCCGTTTTAAACATTAATTATAAAGATTTTAGAGACCCAAATGTAATTTGGCATGAAGAAACTAACCAATTCATTATGGTTGTTGCTAAACCACATGAATTCAAAGTGTCGTTTTACGGAAGCAAGGATTTAATTCATTGGAATTTTTTAAGTGATTTTGGGAATGAAGGAGATGTTTCTATGATTTGGGAATGCCCTTCTCTACAATATTTACCAATAGAGGGTTCAAAAGATAAAAAATGGGTCTTATTTCTTAGTTCTCAAGGTCCATATGAAGGTTTTGTTGGAATGCAATATTTTGTTGGAGATTTTAATGGTAAAAAATTTGTAAATGATCATCCGGTTGAAACCAAGTTATATGTTGATTTTGGTAAGGATTTTTATGCAGCTGTACCTTTTTACAATGCTCCTGAAGGACAAATTCTTTGGCTTGGTTGGATGCTTTCTTGGAAATATGCGAAGGAGCAGCCAACATATCCTTGGAAAGGTCAAATGTCGATGGTTCGAAGATTGGATTTAGTTGAAACAAATGATGGAAAAAGGTTGAGACAGAAATTCATTCCCGATTTAGATAGACAATCTCCAAGCTTTGCTGTTTCAAATTTTTCGATTAAAAAAGATAAAAAGAAACAATTGAATGGTATAAAGTTTTTGAAAAGTAAATCATATGGCATCGATTTGAAAATTACGGCAAGTCGTGCTGATTTTTGGGGAATTATTGTCAAAGGAAAAAATAATAAGGAGCAATTACGTATCGGATTTGATGAAAAATTGATGAAATGGCAAATAGATAGGAATCAATCGGGTTTAATCATTTCTTCTGACTTTAAGGGAATGCAGGAAGCAACCGCAGTCTTAGGTCAGTCTAAAAATCTGAAAGTAATCATTGATCATTCGACAATTGAATTATTAGCTCAAGATGGTACAGTGGCCATTTCTTCCTTGCGTTTTCCATTATCAACTGAGGAGGATATTTATTTGGTTTCAGAAGGTGGTGCCACGGATTTTCGTCAACTTAAAATATGGGAATTGAAATGAGCGAATTGAATAAAAAACTTTCTTTAGAGGAATTGAATCGTTTAAGCATTGAAGAATTCAAAGCCACGCAAAAGAATCCAATAATTCTCGTACTAGATGATATCAGGAGCATGAATAATGTAGGGTCTGCTTTTCGAACTGCAGATGCTTTTGCCTGTGAAGAAATATGTTTGGTTGGTATTACTGCGAAACCACCTCATCGTGAAATTAGTAAAACGGCTCTTGGTGCCGATGAATCTGTAAATTGGTCTTATTATGAAAATGCTGCATCTTGTTTGGCCTATTTGAAGGAAAAGGGTTACCAAATAATTAGTGTTGAGCAAGTAGAAAAACCAGTTTATTTGCAGAATTTTCATGCAGAAAAAGACGAAAAATTTGCCTTTGTATTTGGTAATGAGGTTTTTGGAGTGAATGATGAGTTTATTGCGCATTCAAAGCAATGTATTGAAATTCCTCAATTTGGCACGAAACATTCTTTAAACGTTTCTGTCACAATGGGTATCATCGTTTGGGATATACTATCAAAAATAAAATTCCAATATTAAATTTTTCAGTTTTCAGGAAAATTTAACACAGATTATTCTTGATTTGTAAATAATTTTAATACGTTTGAGAATCATTATTTATTTTTTAACAATTTCTTAATAACATGAGTCAAGAATCTAAAACCTTTGTTGACAGTGCAGTTGGACAATTATTGCCAAAATTTACTGGATTAGATGTAAAAGGAGCAAGAAAAATTGTAAAATCAGCAAAAAAGTCTTTGTCTAAATTGTATAAGGAATATGCTGATATGCTTAAAAAAATTGAAAAAGAAAAAGCAAAATTGGAAGCAAAAAAGCTAAAAAAAGAAAAAAAAGTTGCTGAAAAATTAGCAAAAATTTCTAAAAAAGAAGCCAAAGAAAGACAAAATGAAGAAATGGTTAATCTCGTAGTATCGGGAGTGAAATCTCAACCAAAGCCAAGCAGTAAACCGGTAGCCAAAAAGACAATTTCCAAAAAATAAAATTAGTTTTAGATATTCTAATTAAAAATGGCAATTTTTATTGCCATTTTTTTTATCTTAAAAATCGACCATTCATCCAATTTTAGGCCTTCAATTTAATTCTTTACTTAATTTTGGCAAAAAATATAAAGTATGATCATCAGTATTCAGCAAGTCGTTAAACGATATGCCGATCACCTTGCACTTAATCAGATTGATTTAGAAATTCCTCGTGGAAAAATTTTTGGCTTATTAGGACCCAACGGGGCTGGAAAAACTTCTTTGATTCGTATCATCAACCAAATTACTGCGCCAGATTCTGGACGAGTTTTATTCAATGAGGAGGAGTTAAATCCTAGTCACATTGAACGAATTGGATATTTGCCGGAGGAAAGAGGTTTGTACAAAAAAATGAAAGTGGGAGAGCAGCTATTGTATTTAGCTCAATTAAAGGGAATGAGTAAATCACATGCTACAGAAGAATTGAAAAAATGGTTTATCAAATTTGATATCAAAGATTGGTGGAATAAACCAGTAGAGGATTTGTCAAAAGGAATGCAACAAAAAACCCAATTCATAAGTACAATAGTACACCAACCCGAATTATTGATTTTAGATGAACCCTTTTCGGGATTTGATCCCATAAATGCTAATTTATTAAAAGAAGAAATTTTAGAATTAAAAGAGAGGGGAACAACCATTATTTTTTCGACACATCGAATGGATTCTGTGGAGGAATTGTGTGATAATGTAGCCTTGATTAATCATGCAGAAGTGGTTTTAAAAGGGGAAAAGCATCAAATACAAAATGATTTTAAGAAAAATGAATATTTAATTTCTTTTGATGGAAATCTGCTTAACGGGGATTCCTATGAAATAGTTAAAATGAATCAAAATACTGCAAATATTCGTCTAAAAGAGGAATCTACAGTGAATCAGGTTTTAGCTGAAATCATGCATCAGGTTGATGTAAAAGGATTTAATGAAATCATTCCTGGATTTGACCAAATTTTTATTGAAGTCGTTTCCAATTCTAATTCGTAATCGCTATGCATAAAATTTTATTAATCATACAACGAGAATATTTTACGCGAATTCAAAAAAAATCGTTTTGGATTGCATCCATTCTGACGCCTTTACTGATTACTGGTATTTATGCTATTCCGATTTGGTTGGCTACCCGCGACAAAGAAATAAAAAAGGTTGAATTTCTTGATCAAAGTGGGCTTTTTACCAATGAAAGCTTACAAAGTAAAGAAGTGCAATTTGAATTGGTGAAAGGCAATGAAGAATCGCTGAAAAAGAACTTTTTACGAACAGATTTTGAGGCACTAGTTATTGTTCCAAAAGATATTTTGACTCAGCCAAAGACAGTTCGGATTTATGCTGAAAAAAGCATTAGTTTGATACTTCAAAGCCGAATTGAGGGGATAATTCAAGATCGATTGAGAAAGGAGTTGCTTGCTCATGCAGGTATTCAAAAGGAGGCCTACGATAAAACGCAAGTAGATGTATCTGGCGACACAATCATTCTTTCAAATGAAGGAGATGAAAAGGAGTCAAATTCAGGCGGTATAATGATTTTAGCTGGTATTTTAGGATTTATTTTGTACATGACTGTTTTGATTTATGGTTCACAAGTAATGAATGGCGTCATTGAAGAAAAAAGTAGCCGAATCATTGAAGTGATGGTCTCCTCTGTCAAGCCGATACAGCTGATGTTGGGTAAGATTATTGGGGTTGGATTGGTAGGACTTACACAGTTTTTATTGTGGGCTATTTTAACCTTTTCGTTTTCCAATGTGGCTAAAGTAATGTATGGAAATGATTTGAAAAAAGAAGTTCAATCGCAAATGGTAAAAACGGCTATTGACAAAAATGGAAAAAAAAGTACTTCTGAGGATCAAAATGCTGATATAAATCCATTAAAGGTAGTAGAGGAAGTGAAAAATTCTGTCAATATACCTTTATTAGTAGGGTGTTTTTTATTCTTTTACTTTTTTGGTTACTTGTTGTACAGTTCTTTATTTGCAGCCATTGGTTCGGCGGCTGAATCGGCTGCAGAAGCACAGCAATTTACCTTTCCAGTTACCATTCCAATTATCATTTCGTTCTTTTTGGCTCAATTTACGATCCAAGAACCCGATAGTACCATCGCTTTCTGGGCGAGTATTATTCCATTTACAAGTCCGATTAATATGATTGTTCGACTGCCCTATGGGGTTCCCGTTTATGAACTTATACTGTCGATGGTATTATTAATTGCTGGTTTTTTAGGTACCTCGTGGTTATCAGCCAGAATTTATAGGGTTGGAATTCTAATGTATGGAAAGAAACTGACTTGGAAGGATTTGAGTAAATGGCTTTTTTATAAAAATTAGATAGTTAGGAAACTATCTAATTCTTTTTCATTTAAACCTGCTAAATAGTTTCCATTATATTCAAAAATGGGTCTCTTTATGGCAGAGGTTTTTTGCAATAGTAAGGTTTTAAGGGATTCGATATTGGCGATTGAGGCCTTTGTTTGCTCGTCTACTTGTTTATAGGTGCTTCCTTGTCTATTTAATACGATTTCACTGCCCAAGTTTTTTAGAAAATCATTTAATTTTTCTGGTGAAAGGCCTTTCTTCTTGTAATCGTGAAATTCAAATGAAATATTTTTACTTTTCAATAAGTCGAAAGCTTTTTTCATGGAATTGCAATTGGGAATACCGTAAATTTTAAGCATAATTTTTAATGATAAATGGCATAAATAATGAATTTGCATGTAATTTTGTAAACATACAAAAATAATTCAAATCAAATTTATGGAGTATAGAATTGAAAAAGATACGATGGGGAAGGTGCAGGTGCCGGCTCATGTATATTGGGGTGCTCAAACACAGCGATCAATTGAAAATTTTCCGATTGCACAGGATATCAATAAAATGCCAAAAGAAATTATTAGAGCCTTTGCCTACTTAAAAAAAGCAGCAGCAATAACTAATTTTGAAGCAGGGGTTTTGGATGAAAGTAAAAAGGATTTAATTGCAAAGGTTTGTGATGAAATTTTGGCGGGTGGTCTTTCCGATCAATTTCCATTAGT
>JBEBDG010000056.1:0-11293 GCA_041157165.1 Bacteroidota bacterium | reverse complement strand
CTAAGGTATTTATCAAAGCTGTTAAAGACTCTGTACTTATATATGAGTCTGTAAATCGAACTTTACGAATAACCTTCGGAGCATACCGATCCTTTAATTCATCAAAAACAATTACCGCTGATTTACCGACCAACGATTTAATTAGATGATAAGGACTTTTGACAGCAAGAAATAATTTAGCTTCATCAAATGTACATGCATCCTTTTCCTTTAAAAAATCACAAAATGAAGTTTCTTTTTCGGTTAATTGATCCCAAGCCTCAAAAACTGGATTCAATTGTATTTTAGACTGACTGGAAATTTTCAGTCCAGATGGTAAGGCCGCTTGAAAAACCTCTCCAGGTGTACACATGTAATAAGAAGACACCCATTCCATTAATTTCAACTGGTGTTGAGTCACCAATGGAAATTCGTCTAAAAACTCCAAAATATATTTCGCTTGGTAGTTAGATGGTGGCAAATGATGCACTGCCACAATTACCCCGGTATAAACCTTGGAAGAACCAAAGGGAACTACTACTCGAATGCCAATTTGGGCAAAATGTTCACAATCCCGAGGTATTCGATAGGTAAAATACCCTGGGATTGGAACTGGCAAAATCACATCCACAAAAATTGTCTGAAGTTCTTCCATATCCATTTGTAAAGTTATTATTTACAAATGGATAACATATGCAATTCTGGGTTTAAATTTGACAAAAATTTTGACAAAATGTATTTCCCTACTCAAATTGAAGAAATCAATTCTCGAATAAGAGCCATTGATCCTATTTTATATGCAGTCAATAGAAACTTTACAGATGGGAATGTAAGTTATTTATCACCTTACCTTTCAAGAGGGGTCATAAGCTTGAAACAAATTGTAGAAAATTTAAAAGATAGAAACTTTACCTTTTTAGAATGTGAAACATTTGTTAAAGAATTAGCCTGGAGGGAATATTATCAAAGAATATGGAATCATTTAGGAGAAGATCTTTTTAAAGACCAATTCTGCGAACAAAAAAATGTAGAAAACGAGGGAATTCCCAGCCAATTGGAAAATGCCTCTTTAGGCATACAAATTATCAACCAAGGTATTCAGGAATTGTTACAAACAGGATATATGCACAATCATCAGCGAATGTATCTTTCAAGTGTACTTTGTAATATTGGAAAATATCATTGGAAATTTCCGGCAAAATGGATGTATTATTATTTATTGGATGGTGATTTAGCAAGTAATACTTTAAGTTGGCAATGGGTTGCCGGAACTTTTAGTCAAAAAAAATATGTAGCAAATCAAGACAACATCAACAACTTTACCAAATCATTTGAAAAAGGCACCTATTTAGATGTTTCTTATGAAAATTTACCACAACTACCCATTCCGACCTATTTAGATAATCCAATTATTCCAACTTTCAACTGTGAAATTCCCCTTTTTAGAAATCAAATAAATATAAAAAAAGGGAGTCCCGTTTACATTTACAATTATTACAATTTAGATCCTAATTGGAATTCAACAGAAGAACAAAATAACCTCTTATTATTAGAACCTTCCCAATTTGAAAAATATCCAATTTGCCCGAAGGGCATGCAGTTTATGCTTGATCTTTCTAAAAATATAAAGAGTATACAATATTTTGTAGGTGAATTTTCTGAACTCGAAAAGAATTTATTGGGAGAATCCATTATATTTAAACAGCACCCTTTAAATTCTCATTACAAAGGAACTGAAGTTTCGAGAGATTGGTTATTTCCAGAAATAGTTACTTATTTTTCCTCCTTTTCAAAATTTTGGAAAACATGTAGGCCCATGGCAATGGATTTATTTTCATAAAATGAAAAAAAAGATCAATATCGTTTGGTTGAAAAGAGATCTTAGGACTCAAGATCATAGGCCCTTTTTTGAAGCGGAAAGGTCTGATATTCCTTATCTTCCTATTTTCTTAATTGAGCCAGAATTGATACATCATCCAGATACTAGTTTAAGGCATTTGCAATTTCAATATTTGTCTTTGAAAAATATGGAAGAAAAAATAAAACAACCCATTGATATTTTTTATGGAGAAGCCAAATCGGTATTTAGTTATCTTTTAAATACCTATCAAATTAAAAACCTATTTAGTTACCAAGAATCCGGCATAGCACTTAGCTATCAAAGAGATAAAATAATTCAACAATTGTGTCAAGAAAATGAAATAAAATGGATTGAATTTCAAAGAGATGGGGTAATCCGAGGATTAAAACAAAGAAAAAATTGGTCGATGCAATGGGAACAAACGATGCGGTCTGAAATAATTATTAATACCTTCCAATCCAAAAAAATATTTACTGAAAAACATCCTTTTCCAATTCCGAATTTACTTTTAAAACGGCTAAATCAATATCCAAAACAATTCCAACCGGCAGGTGAAGATTATGCCTGGAGGTATTTGGATGATTTTTTAAAAGGTAGAATTACAAGATACAGTTTTGATATTGGTAAACCTTTAGAAAGCAGAAAAAGCTGTAGCAGACTTTCACCCTACATCAGTTGGGGCAATTTAAGTATTCGTCAGATTTATCAAATGGTTCAAAAGTCATCTCTTTCAGCCAAAGACAAATTTCATAAAAAAAATTATTTAAGCCGATTGCGATGGCATTGTCATTTCATTCAAAAATTTGAAATGGAATGCTCTTATGAAGATACTTTTTTAAATCGAGGCTATGCTAATTTGGCTTATGAACGCAATCAAACTAACGTAAAAATGTGGGAAAATGGTCGTACAGGAATTCCCATCATCGATGCAAATATTAGGTGCCTGAGAGCTACTGGATGGATCAATTTTCGAAGCAGAGCTCTTTTGGTAAGTTTTTTGAGTCACCATTTATTGAATGACTGGAGAAATGGAAGTTATTTTCTTGCTAGAAATTTTCTAGATTACGAACCTGGTATTCATTTCCCTCAAATACAAATGCAAGCTGGAACAACAGGAATAAATACACTTCGAATTTATAATCCAATTAAACAAAGCAAAGAAAAAGATCCAAAAGGTGAATTTATCAAACAATGGATTCCTGAGCTTCGAATTATACCAGAAAAATTTATTCACGAGCCCCATTTATTATCTGATTTAGATTTACAATTATTGGGTATTAATGAACTTAATTATCCAAAACCTATAGTAGATGTAGAAAAAACAGGGAAAATTGCGAGAGAAAAATTATGGAAATTTAAACGTTCAGAGGAGGTTAAAATTCACAAAAATCCAATTTTAAATAAACACGTAGAAAATCGATGAAAATTTTTCTTCTATTCCCTCATCAATTGTATGAAAACATCGCCTTACTTAAAGGCTATGACCAAATTTATTTAATAGAAGAATTTTTATATTTCAACCAATATCGATTTCATAAACAAAAGATACGCTTGCATCGGGCAAGTATGAAATTTTATGAAAACTATTTGATTGAAAATGGTTTCAATGTTCAATACATTGATGCCCAACAGAAACAATCAGATATCCAACATTTCTCGGAATTACTTGAATCCTTAGCCATTCAATCCATCGATTACTATGATCCTACAGACGATTGGTTATCCAAAAGAATTAAAAAATGTATTTCAAAATTAAATGTACATTCTACTGAATACGATTCTCCAAATTTTTTCAATACACGAGAAGACATTTTTATTTTTTTTAAAAACAGAAATCGAATTTTACACCATGATTTTTATGTACACCAACGCAAAAAATGGAACCTTTTGATGAATGAAGAGTTACAACCCGAACGTGGAAAATGGAGTTTTGATGAGGATAATCGAAAAAAATATCCCAACAAAAAAAATCCTCCCAAGGTAAACTTTCCAACAGAAAATCCATTCATCAAAGAAGCAAATGAATATGTTAAAAACTATTATTCAGAAAATATCGGTCAATTAGACCCCTTTTTTATTTATCCATCCTCGTTTGAAGAGGCAAAAAATTGGCTTTTTGATTTTATTGAAAATCGATTATTTGAATTTGGAACTTATGAAGATGCCATTGTTCGTGATGAATCAATATTACATCATAGCCTTTTATCATCCTTATTAAACATAGGTTTATTGAATCCTTTTTTTGTAGTGGCTGAAATTCTAAAAGCAATTAAAGAAAAAAATATTCCCATTAATTCTGCTGAAGGAATTCTACGACAACTCATAGGTTGGAGAGAATTTGTCAGAGGAATTTATCTATTTATGGGGGCCAAAATGAGACGTAAAAATTTTTGGAACCATGAAGAAAAAATTACAAGTAATTTTTATACCGGAACTACCCAAATTGCTCCAATTGACCAAACTATAAAGAAATTATTACAAACTGGTTACAACCACCATATTGAAAGATTGATGGTACTGGGTAATTTTTTTCTATTAAATAAATTTCATCCTGACCGTGTATATCAATGGTTTATGGAAATGTACATCGATGCATATGATTGGGTCATGGTACCAAATATATATGGGATGAGTCAATTTAGTGATGGAGGATCGATGGTCACTAAGCCCTATATAAGTTCTAGTAATTATATCCTAAAAATGAGTAATTATGCGGCAAAGGAAGATTGGTGCGAAATTTGGGATGCATTGTATTGGAACTTTATTTCAGAAAATAGGTTATTTTTTTCAAAAAATCCACGATTACAATTTTCTGTAAACATTTATGATAAATTCTCTTCAGAGAAAAAAGAAATGATCTCTCAAACGGTTCATTCTTATTTCCAACGCAGGGATTGAATCATTTGTATGGCATCTTTTTTAAGAAATTGGATAATTGGTGCAAGAGAATCATTCTCGGTGGCTGTGCGTACATAAACGGCACCACGTAAATAGTGTTTGGTAGAATCTGTCATGTAAAATTGAAGAGATGTAGCCACCTCCCCTTCCAATTCAAACAAGCCTGCTTTTTTCCCTGATTTTGTCGTTAGCACATAATCTTGAATGGAACTAGCTCTCCCTTGGTGTTTGTAGGCCAATTTATAAGCATCATCAATCAGTAAATTTAATTTATTGTTAGGAATACTAAGATCCTTATAAGTAATTTGAATAAAGGACTTCCATTGAGGGTAATAAATATAAATCCAATGTGGTTCTGCCCAAGATACTGTATCAGGTAACACTTTTGCATAGACAGAAATATCAAAAGTGTAAGGATAATTTCCCACCAATGGACGATAATTTGCCTTTGGCAAATTGATTTGATTATAACCTTTCGGCCGGGGAAGATATCCTTTTTCCTCAGTGTTACCACATGAAAAGATAAATTGGAGGCTAAAAAGAAGAAATCCAAGAAGAATTCTATTCTTCATCGTCTATTGATATCTGATAAAATTGTAAAATAGGATCTTGAATAGCATAAAACAATTGATCACGAAGTGCTGGTAAATCTTCAATTGTTTTTCCAATCGTTTCAATAGGTTGATGCATTTCAACATGTACTACCCCTGGTCTTAGCAGGAACAAGTCATCATTTAAAATCCGATAATTATTCATCAAACTTATTGGAACAATTGGTACTTGTTGTTGAATGGCCATTTGTAAAGCTCCATCTTTCAATGGATAAGCTAAAAAAGGGAACTGTTTAGAAATAATACCTCCTTCAGGAAAAATAGCAATGGACCTGCCGCTTTGCAAAGCTCGAATGGCACGGGAAAGTGAAGCCACTCTACTTCCCTTGTCATTTCTATCGACCAAAATATGTAATTTTTTATACATATAACCAAAAAGTGGAATTTTTGCCATAGCATTTTTCCCTAAAAACGAAAACTGATTTTTAATCAAATAAACTAAAATAGGAATATCAAAATAGGAAAAGTGATTCGCACAAAAGACGTAAACTTGTTTGGGATCAGGCTTGAAATGATACTTAACCTTTACTCGGAGAAAGATAGAAGGAAAAAAGATATAGGACCAAAATTGTACTAATTTACTGGCATATTTCTTCCATGCAATTCGTTGACAAAACAAAAAAATGAAAGGGTAAAAAAGTAGAAAAACGGATATAAACCAAAAAGCAGCCCAAATTGTATAGAGGAAATGAAAAGGATTCAACACCTGAATTCCATTCTTCTTTTTCATTTTGAGCTGCTTGAAATATACCTTATTGTACAGTTCCTACCTGAACTGTATTTGTCTTATTTTCTGAATGCGCAGGAATTGCTAAAGTAGTAACAAAAACATCACCTGAGCTTAATAATTTCTCTTGCTTCAATTTATCAACCATTTTAGCCACGGTATGCTCAGCATTATCTGATGAAGGATCAAAGAAAAATACACTAGCCCCCCATAATAAACCCATGGTCGACATTAATTGTTTGTTTGAAGTAAACACAAATAAATCGGCTTTCGGTCGATGTGCAGATAATCTAAATGCGGTATCTCCTGAATTAGTAATACATAAAATTGCTTTTGCATTTGTGTCACGTGCCAAACGACACGCACCAGCGATTAACCGATCATTTAAAGTTACTTTCCCCAAAGAATTGGCAAGGGAGTGATTTTTAAAATAAATGGCAGCTTCATCTCCCTTAACGATTGAAACCTCATTTTGTTGTGTTTCAACAATTTCATGGATATGGGCCATGGTTTCAACTGCTTTTACTGGATAAGCACCAGATGCAGATTCACCACTCAACATAGTGGCAGATGCTCCTTGTAAAACCGCATTGGCAACGTCATTGGTTTCTGCACGTGTAGGAACAGGATTCGTAATCATTGATTCCAACATTTGAGTTGCTACAATAACAGGTTTTCCTGCGGCAGTACACTTTTCAACCATTACGCGTTGTAAATAAGGTACAACAGCACCATCCATTTCAACACCTAAATCACCACGAGCAACCATTATTGCATCTGTAGCATCAATGATGTCATCTAAATTATCTATGGCTTCTGGCTTTTCAATTTTAGCGATAACGCGTGTATTTTTACCATAAGCCTTAATTTTATCTTTGATATCGTGAATATCGGAAGCTTTGCGTACAAATGATAAAGCTACCCAATCCACACCATTGTCTAAGCCAAAGTATAAATCCTTTTCATCTTTTGGAGTGAGGCAGGGTAATGAAACCTTAGTTCCAGGAAGATTAATTCCCTTCTTAGATTTCAAAATTCCACCATAAACAACCTCTGTGATTACTTCTTTTTTATTTTTATCAATTCCGGTAACCTTAACTTCTAAATTACCATCATCCATTAAAATACGCTCACCTACTTGAACATCTAAATACATAGAGGTATAAGTTGTTCCAACCTTTTCGGATGTTCCCAAAAGATTTTCATCCATGGCAAAAATCAATTGTTTTCCTGGCTCTAATAACACACCGTTATTTTCTACCATTTGGGTTCTGATTTTAGGACCTTGTAAATCCTGAAGCACACTTAGATTAATTCCTAATTCATCACTGATTTGACGAATGGTTTGCAATCTTGCAAGGTGATCCTCATGGGTTCCATGAGAAAAATTCAAACGAAAAACATTAACACCTGCTTTTGCTAATTGTATTAAAACTTCTTTTGATTCTGAGGCGGGGCCAACAGTGGCAACAATTTTTGTCTTACGATTATACGACATACTTACATTTTATAATTAATACTCCCACAAATCACTCTCCATTTCCAATAATTGATGTTCAATCATTTGGGACATCAGAAGCCCCTCACGGTCTCCATTATATATATCGGATAAAAACTGATTCTTAGGGTTTCCTTTTTTAATGATACGAGCCTGAAACAATCTTAAATCAAAAGCATCCGCCATGTTTAAATGTTTCATCTCATTTTGAGGATTATACCAAATACAATTCTCATTACTTTTAAACAAATTGTAGACATCTTTGTATTTGAAAGATGCAACAGGTTTATCAAATCCAGCCTTTGTTTTTGAGGATGGAATAACCAAGGTAAGCGCTTGAATCACGAAACTCAACCTCGATTTTTGTCTGTCGACAATAGCATCTTCTTTGATCTCAAGAACTGAAATTTCCTTGGGAAAATAATACGAAATTGCACCAACTGGTTTTTGATCAAAACCATCATTTGCTTTTGCTGGAGTTTCTGCTTTGGCGGTTGATTTTTTAGAAGCTCCTCCCCAACCATCGTCTACTCCTGCATCTGTTGACTTAGTTGTATTTTCATTTCCAAATCCAGCGGCTTTTTCAGCATCAGATAGACCAGCATCAGACAAGTCCTCATCCATTTTCATATTCTCTTTAAACTGGGCTGGTGTCAATTTTACAGTTAATGAATCGTTTTTGTAAGGTGTCAAAATACCTGCCTCAACCCATTCCACTAAAAATTTGGAAAGCTCATTATTAACCGAAAAAAATGGCTGATTGATTTTTTCATTCATATCCATTCTACGCCATAGTCGCGCGCGATAATGGATATTCGAATCATCAACAGGACGAACGGCATTTTCTTTGGATTCATTCAATGGTTTTTCAGCCTTGGTTTGAGCATAAGCTCCAAAACCTGAAATTAAACCTAAAAAAAGAAAAGACTTACACCACAATTTCATATCATCAATTTTTAATTCAAAGGAATATTTTTGGTCATACTAAATGGTATTGTTTCCACAGCCCCTTTGAAATTTTTTCTTTGTACACCCTTAATTTCAATATAATAACGATCTCCTGGTTGCGCCTGAGCAGCCAATTTCGCAATAGAACCTGAACCTGGAAGCGTTGCGTCATCTATTTTACGTTGTCCACGAGCCAAGGCAATGTACAATTCAGAAACCCTAAAATTTGCATCTTCAGGATTAGTAGATTTAAAGGATTCATCAGCAATGGCTCTGGCATCAACTGTACGTAGTCCAGAGGCACTTGCACCTCTTTTTTCATCTAGCTCACCCCCATTTCCAAACACTTTTACATCTGGCCTAGGAACTCTACGAACGCGAAAAACTTCTTTGCCCAATAAAGTACCCGAGTTAGAAACATTAAGTGTAATCGTTGAAGCAGATGGAACGATCGTAACTTTTCCTCTGTTTGAACCTGCTATCGCCTCTCCACCATCAGCAGAAAAAGTTGGATTCCAAAGAGCCCCCAAACCCGGACTCACTACACTTAATCGATTAGCACATCCTAAATACAATGCAGGTAAGGTTGCCGTTTCTATGTTGTACGTAGGTTTTAATACAAAATACTCTTTCGTAATGGATTCAGTTTTAGGTCCTGCTGGACTCATATATGAAACCGTTGCAACATAAGATTTTCTTGATAAGCCATTGGCATCATATCCACCACCCGATGTTCTAAATTTAATTTTACCTCTTCCATCTTGAACTGGAATTGCACTTCCATTAAAACTCATTCGTGGAGTAAATCCGCTGGATGTCGCTGCGATAAAAACTTCTGCTTCATAATCCATTCCTGCAACAACTGTATTTGCATTTGCAGAAACTTGAGCAAATACTTTATCGAATTTAATTTCTTTTGCCCCAACCTTGGCAGCCAATTGATTTAAAACCTCACTCTCATATCTTCTAACTTCAGCTTGTTTTTGTGATAAAGTTGCTAGAGCTGCAGGTACCGGAGTTTGTTGGAAATTCAATTCAGCAAAATCCTTGTTCGCCTGATTAGCATCTTTGGCTACTGTAGGATCTTCTTTGGCACTAAGTGCTAATCGATTGAATTTAGTTCCAGGATCAGCTAATTTTTCTAAATCAGCAACATATTGATCTAAAAGTGCTACTAACTTATATGCTTCACCATTATTGGATGGACCAACCATAATTTCAAATACTTTTTCCTCCTCTTTAGCATTTTTTACAACGCCCGTTTCTGGATCAATTCCACCACCTGCTTCAATCATTTTAGATTTCAAAGCATCTAAATAATTAACAACATTATCCGAAATTTTGCGAACATTGTTTGCCCTTTGAATAACATCAGCATAGGCAGCTGGATTAGGAAGGTCTTTGATTCTTTGTTGAATTCCTTCCACCATCCCTTTATTTTTAGTTTGAGATGATTGGTTTGCAATTTCCAAACTATTGTTCAGCAATGTAAATTTTTGCAACAATGCATCTGATACCTGTAATGCCAACAAGGCAGTGAGTACCAAGTACATCATACCAATCATTTTTTGCCGCGGTGTTTCTTTTAAATTTGCCATTTTTAATAAAAGCTAAAGGTTTAACAATTAGCCTTTCATAGCCGACAACATACTTGCGTAAACTTGGTTCAATGCCTGAACATTTGCATTCAATTTTGAAAGTTCAGCTTTGAATAATTCTGCATCTTTTTCAGATGAAACAACAGAGCCAGTCACCGAATTTAATCCCGCATAATAAGCATTCAATGCTTGCAAATGTTTGCTGGCTTCTTGAATTTGAGATTCATAAACAGCATTTAAAGAAGATAGCTGCTCACCTGCTTTGGCATATTGCTGAGTAAATTTGGAAGCCTCCTGAGAGGATGTAGATATTGCGCCAATAGAATTAGTCGCATCTGAAACTGATTTATTCAACGCTGATAAGGACTCAGAAGAAGAATTCAATGTTTGTACGAAATCTTTAGTGGCGCCAGTAACCTTGGTAATTTCTTGTAAACTATTGGCAGTATCTGTTAATCCTTTAATACTTTTATTCAAATTTTCTACTGCCTCCGGACTTAATCCTTGTGCATTCCCAATTGAAGATACTGAAGCTCTTGGTTCAGCTGTACCACCAAGCAATTCAGGATATACCTTTTCCCATTGATAATCTTTATCTGGAACTTGTTTCAAATAAAGTACTCCAAACAAAATAAAGATGGCAGCTTCTGTAAACATACCTACCATTAACATTTCATTTGCACCTCCCCAGTGTACAATTTTAAATAATGCTCCAACAATTACAACTGCAGCTCCAAAACTTGCTACTACATTGATCGATTTTTCAAGATTCATAAAAATAGATTTTTAAAATTAATTTTTTCTTGGTCTACCTAAATAACGCATCACACACCTAAAACCAATGTATGATCGTTTTTGTGTTTCATATTCATAGGCTCTAGTACCCGTTTCTAAATAATAAGCAATATCTTTCCACGACCCACCGCGAATCACTTTTCTAGGATTTTCAGCATCTATATTGACTGTATTTAAATCCCACGATACAGCTACTATATTTTCTGAATAAGCATCAATACACCATTCTGAAACATTACCAGCCATGTCATATAAACCAAATTCATTTGGGTTAAAATATTTTACAGGAGAAGTATAGGCATGTCCATCGGCATCATAATTGCCACGGTATGGCTTAAAATTAGCATTGTGGTCACCACAGGTAGCACATGTATAAGG
>JBEBDG010000055.1:0-11430 GCA_041157165.1 Bacteroidota bacterium | reverse complement strand
TCTCAACGTCTAAAGGCGGATCCAACAAAACAAGAGAAGATTCATTGGAACTATGATTTAAAACAAAAATTACCGCAGAATAAAAATGACTTGGCCTTTTACTCCATTCGACAATTGGGATCCCTTCTTCGAAATGGTTCCATTAGTTCAGTAGATTTAACCAGCTTTTTCATCAACCGAATCAAAAAATGGGGAGATACCCTTCAATGTGTCATTAGTGTGCCTGAGAATTTAGCTTTTGAGCAGGCCCGGAAGGCAGATCTTGATTTCAAAAAAGGGATTGACAAAGGTCCATTGCAGGGAATTCCATATGGTTTAAAAGATTTATTTGCAGTAAAGGGCACCAAAACCACTTGGGGAGCTCAACCCTACAAAGAGCAAGTCATAGAAGAAGATGCCTATGTATACACAAGATTAAAGGAGGCGGGTGGTGTTTTAATTGCTAAATTTACTCTGGGAGCCTTAGCCATGGGCGATTATTGGTTTGGTGGAAGAACTAAAAATCCATGGAATTTGGAAAAAGGATCCAGCGGATCCTCCGCTGGTTCTGCATCTGCTACCGTAGCTGGTTTGGTACCTTTTGCCATTGGAACAGAAACCCATGGTTCCATCATTTCGCCCAGTCATACATGTGGAGCCACCGGACTTCGTCCAACCTTTGGCAGTGTAAGTAGAAGTGGTGCCATGACGCTCAGCTGGAGCCTGGATAAGGTAGGACCTATTTGTCGATCTGCAGAAGACGCTGCCATCGTATTTAGTTTCATTCATGGAACAGACCACAAAGACGGCAGTGCAGTAGAAGCAGCCTTTAATTTCAATCCCACATCGCCCATCAAAAAATTGAAAATAGCCTATGCGAAAAACTTATTTGATAAGCTAAGTGCCAATGCCATGGAATGGGAAGTACTTCAAAAATTGAAATCTACTGGACTTGATTTGGAGGAAATGAATTTCCCTGATTCAACTGTTTATCCTTATGACATGATTGGGACGGTGATTGGCAGTGAATCAGCAGCTGCATTTGATGAATTTACAAGAACAAATTTGGATGATCAGATGACTCGACAAAATAAATTCGATTGGCCCAATTATTTCAGGCAAGCTCGATTAATTCCAGCCGTCGAGTACATCAACACGCAGCGTTATCGTTCTGTATTGATGGAAAAAACAAATGAAGCCATGCAAGCCTATGATGTGGTTATTGTACCAAGTTTTGGAGGCAAGCAGCTAGCAATTACCAATCTTACGGGTCATCCTGCCCTTTGTCTACCTATTGGTTTAAACAAAAACGGATTACCAATCAGCATTACCTTTTTATCCAATTTATTTAAAGAGGAAGCCCTTGTCCGATTGGGCATGTATTTTCAATCGATTACCCCTTATGATGAATTACATCCGACAAAGTTTAAATAAAGTATAAAGTCAAAAAAAAATGGGATGGCTTTAGACCATCCCATTATTCTTTCAATAAAATATAAATTACTTTTCAGAAGCTGTAGCACCTTTAGCAATGCTATAAACAACCAATCCGAAACCAATTTTATTCACAGCATCGGCAATATTGTAAGCTAAATCAACAGGAGAAGATTTACTTAAATCTGCACCTTCCGCTAATCCAGCTAATAAATTACCTGGTAACATCATGTAACCAATTGGGTAAATTGCCCAACCAACCAAAGTAAACCAACGCATTACCTTGTAACCTGATGTAACATGGGAGTTAGTGGAAGCAGCAGCCAATTTAGAAGCCTCACCCATATAGATTTCATAAATAATGAGGGCCCAACCTAAAGTTGAGATAATTCCCCACATTACATTTTGATCTGGAGAAACTGCTTCGCCAATGTAACCGGCAACCAACATAACCACAGAGCCTAAAATTAAACGAGAAAGAAGACCCGTTTTAGCCCCTGCTGGCTTTAAAATTAAATAATACTCAATACACATCAATGGCACAGTTAAGGTCCAATCGATGTAACGGAACTGAGTTGGAGAAACACCTTGTTCCAACCAAACTCCTCGCATGTAGTAGTAATGTACTGCTGCGATAAATGTAATCAAAGCGGAAATCAATAAAGAAGTTTTCCACTTGTCACTAACTGTACCTCTTTCCACAATGAAAAAGATCGAAGCAGCAAGCATCGACATGTAACCTGTGAAAAAAGTAAATCCAATGTAATCTCCGGCAGCTAAAGTGCCATTCAACAAAATGTTTAATGTTTCCATAAAATGGTTTTTTTTAATTGTTATAAAATAAGATTACTAAACTTGTACTATTTCAATATTAAATAATAATTTTTAAAAAAAATAGCGATTGTTAATTTTTTTTAAAAATATTAATTTGTGCATGATGGCAAAATGAGGAAGTGTTAAAAGTGAAAGGAAAATAAAAAGAGGATACAAATGTAAGTCTTTGTAAATCAGAAAAATATAAATCACACCT
Source organism: Bacteroidota bacterium (assembly GCA_041157165.1). Taxonomy (GTDB): domain Bacteria; phylum Bacteroidota; class Bacteroidia; order Cytophagales; family Spirosomataceae; genus Sandaracinomonas. The sequence continues at coordinate 8,987 of JBEBDG010000055.1, read as the reverse complement.
AAAAAAAACGCCCCTAGAGAAAATGGGAGTATTTTTTTGTACAATTCCAATAAAGTAATACCCAATCGATTTTTCATCAAAAATAGGCTGTTAATCGAATGACATAGGGTAAAAAATAGAATAAAAGAAGGAATAAGTGGCAGTAAGGTTCCGAGGTATAATGTCAAAAAAGTATTCAAAAAAGAAGCATAATTTGCTCGATTAAAACCTAGGATAAAGCATAAAAAACTAATTGGTAAAATCTCTTTTGGAATTTGATTTAGAATTGGAACACCCATATTCTCAACAATTTGAACTACTTCAGGCCAATGGCTACTTAAAATAATTCCTAAGATTCCGACTCCTAATAAAACTAGTTGAACATATCGTTTAAGGGAGGAGGAATCTTCCGATTTCGTGATATCCTCCAAATCTCCAAAATGAAAAATACTGATGCCTATAAATACAATAAATGAAAACAAAGGGAAAAGCAGCCATAAAACTGCGTAAATAGCCATAATACCCAAATAAAGCATCACAAATTTTACAGAATGGAACTTCTCTCCTCTTTGGGAGGCCAATTTTTCTGAAATCAAATGGTCACCAGCCCCATGTGGAATTCCCAAAAAAAACATCAAAATTCCAGACCCAATTAAGTCGATTGTAGGATCCCATGGACCAATTAATACATTCAATAGAACATAAAGCAAAGACGAAAAAGCACCCAAGAACAAAGAAATAAATTTTATCATTTTAAAAAATGCTTTAAAAACAAGGGGATATCTAATTTTGATAGGAGAGATATATCTTGAGAAAGACTACTTTTATCATCTAAAAATCGTAAAATATCAACAAAAGATACTTTTGCAAACAAACGATCCATTACCGAAGGAATTTGAATCATTTCATTTTTCATGATTTTCAACAACATTTTGTCATAAAATGCGAATCTTTTGGGAGTCGTGAATTCATTTTGATTTGCAATGGACTTGGCGTGTTGGTGCATCCGATTAAAAGCATACCCTGTGGAAGGTTTGATCTTTCCGGCAGAAACTCCTATTTTGAAAATTTTTGTTGGCTTGGGACCCACAATTCGATGCATAGGAATGCTACCATTTTCTTCTGATAGGATTTGAAAAGGTTTATTCCCGAATTTTTGCTTTACATAATCAGACCAAATAGAAGAGTACAGCTTCGAATCAAAATCTTTTGAAGTAAATACGGTAGTTTCAATTAAAGCCTGATGAGGTGAAAAAGGCAAAATATAGTGAAATACAGCCATTTCGGAAGTAGAAAACCCAAGACTAAAATCCATTATTGTAAAACAATCTGAATCAAAAATTGCTTGATCAAAGGATATGAATTTGCCACTAAAATGCTGTTTAATTCCATTTTCAGGGATATATTCTAAGCGACTATCGGCTACTTTTAGGGCTTTAAATTGTTGCCCATTCTCACATATGACCACTACATCAGAGGCATTCTCTGAAACTTGCTTTACTTTTTGATTAACCCATACAATTCTCGGATCATTGGGAATAAATTTTTCAAAAAAATAAGAAAAAAAATGGGAAGAGGAAATGTAGTGATAGGAATAGGGAGCTATTGATTCTGCTTTAGTTTGATTTTGGGAATTGCAAAAACGCATTTTTTTCCAAGATTTTTCCACTAAAAATGGAAAACTGGTTTCTGTATCACTGGTCCAAAAGCACCAACTTTTTGAAGTTCTATCTCCGGAATCAAAAAGAAGGATGGATAATTGTTGATCCTTATCTGCTTGAATAAGCTCATACAGCAGCTGAAGGCCTGAGGCCCCTGCACCTATAATAGCCACATCATAGACTTTCTCTGCTTTCAATATAATTTTATTTAGATTAAATTATATTTTATCAAAGGTAAAAGAAATTTTGACGAAACAAAGAGCTTGGTCAATAACAATTGGGAGAGGATGAAATGGAGGCAAAAAAACCTTTGGAAAAAATATGTGATTTATGTGAATTGTTTACTCGTTTTTGATTTTAGTCCAAATTAAATGCCTGTTTTAAAATTATTATGTATCGAATAGGGTGCTATTTTTTTAAATTTAACTTATTCACTTTTGATAAATAGAAAAATACCCACACTACCCTATATTCAATATTCATGAAAAAAATTCTATTTTTTTTGATATTTCTTTTGATTAGTATCGGCTTGAAAGCCCAAACTTCACCAGAAATTGGCCCCAATAGTCTCACCCTTCCAAGGCTCACAACCACTCAGCGTAATGCCCTAACTCCAACTAAAGGGAACATAATTTTCAATACGACTAGCAATCAGATGGAATATTATGATGGTACGAATTGGATAACCTATGTATCTGGCCCTGGTACCCTTACAAATGAGTTAAGTTATATAAAAGTTGATACCAATAATGTTCAGCTAGGACTAAATGTTCTTAAAAATACTACTACAGGAAGAAAAAATATTGGCATTGGGAGTCATGTTTTGGAAAACTCAACTCTAGGACAAGAGAATATAGGAATAGGAAGTTTAGCTTTAAATATGAACATTAGAGGACACCAAAATATTGGAATTGGTTATAAATCACTTCTTCAAAATTCAATTGGTTCGGCTAACATAGCGATAGGTACATGGTCATTACTATCTAATTCTACTGGAAGTTTAAATATAGGAATAGGAACGAACACTTTGGCTTCAAATACTATTGGAACAAATAATATAGCAATAGGCAATGGAAGTATGAATTCAAATACTGAAGGAAAAAATAATGTTGGCATTGGTATTTATTCATTATCAGATAATACCTTAGGAAATAATAATACTGCCTTAGGATATTATGCATTGTGGAAAAATATCACTGGTATAAGTAACACAGCCATTGGAACATATGCATTGTGGAAAAATACAACAGGGGAATCTAATACGGCCATAGGTAATTTCACTTTTGCAAATAATACGACAGGCTCATTTAATGTAGCTGTTGGTCCAAGTGCATTATCAACAGCCACAACTGCTATGAATAATGTAGCGGTAGGTTCGTATGCCGCAAGCAAGGTTTTAGACCAAGGTGGTGTAACTGCAATTGGAGCATATGCACTTAGGGATAATTTAAGTGCTGGGGAAACTGCGGTGGGTTCTGGCGCCTTAAATCAGAATACAACGGGTTCGGGTAATACAGCTGTCGGCAATTCTGCTCTATATTCCAATCTTACTGGAGGTGGGAATACAGCTATTGGTACAGGTACATTGAGAAACAATCTTGGAAATAATAATACTGCATTAGGAAGTGGTGTTTTGAGTTTAAACACATCAGGTAATAACAATATAGGAATTGGTGCTTATAGCCTTTCAAAAAATACGATTGGAAATGCAAATGTAGCGATTGGAGGAAATTCTATGATGAATAATATTAATGGAGAATATAACATCGCGATTGGAAATGCATTGATTTCAAATATTGATGGAAATATGAATATTGCTATAGGTGAAGGAGCATTAAGTTCATTTAAAACTGGATGGGTAAATATCGGTATTGGAATAGCCGCCTTACGTAATTCAACTGGCGGGGGGAATTTAGCAATTGGTGCAGGATCTTTAGAATTAAATACAAGTGGAGAAAGAAATGTTGGTTTGGGTTTAGATGCGCTACATTCAAATACCATAACGAATGATTTAACGGCCATTGGAACTAGGTCTCTTTATAATAATACAACAGGAAATCAAAATGTTGCTGTTGGTTCAAGCGCGCTTTTTAGTAACACCACAGCTGGTGGAAACGTAGCAATAGGGAATTCTTCTATGTATTCAAATACAACAGGCGGAGGGAATACGGCATTGGGGAATACCTCCATGTTTAGTAATTCAACAGGAAATAACAATACCGCAATTGGACAATTTGCTCTTCAATATAGTACAGTTGGACATAACAATACAGCCTTGGGAGCATTTTCAATGCAAAATAATACGACTGGGGAAAATAATGTTGCGATTGGCACTCAATCTCTTTTTTCAAATACTTCTTCAAGTGGCAATGTTGCCATTGGAAATTCTGCCATGTATTCAAATACAACAGGAGTAGGCAATACCGCGCTCGGTACAAATTCATTGTATAAATCTCAAACAGCAAATAATAACACAGCCATTGGCACAGGAACCTTAAGTGAAATGATTTCAGGAGGAGACAATACCGCCATCGGATGGTCTAGTTTAAATAAAAATACTGCTTCTGGCAATACCTCAGTAGGCGCTCATGCATTAAAAAATAACACCACAGGTGGAGGAAACACTGCTTTGGGAACCTATGCATTGAGCGAGGTTATTGATCAGGGTGGTAATACCGCTGTAGGTAACTCTGCATTAAAATTGAATAAGGCAGATAGTAATACTGCTGTAGGTAATGGTGCATTACAAAATAATACATTAGGCGCAAGAAATTCAGCCTTAGGGAATTTAGCTATGTTTTCTAATTCAACCGGAATTAATAATATTGCTTTAGGTCAATCTGCTTTGCAAAATAATACGACTGGGGAAAATAATGTTGCGATTGGCACTCAATCTCTTTTTTCAAATACTTCATCAAGCGGAAATGTTGCTATTGGGAATACGGCTATGTTCTCAAATACAACAGGAGTAGGCAATACCGCGCTCGGTACAAATTCATTGTATAAATCTCAAACAGCAAATAATAACACAGCCATTGGTACAGGAACCTTAAGTGAAATGATTTCAGGAGGAGACAATACCGCCATCGGATGGTCTAGTTTAAATAAAAATACTGCTTATGGCAATACCTCAGTAGGCGCTCATGCATTAAAAAATAACACCACAGGTGGAGGAAACACTGCTTTGGGAACCTATGCATTGAGCGAGGTTATTGACCAAGGTGGAAACACGGCCATTGGTGCTTCTGCTTTACGTGTTAACACCGGTGGATTTAACACAGCATTAGGTGCTAATGCCTTAGAATTTAATACGACTTTTTCCAACACGGCTGTAGGTGCCCAAAGCTTGAATTTAAATACGATTGGAGCATTAAATACTGCAATTGGAGCATTTACTTTAAGCCAAAATATAACTGGTCTAGGAAATTCAGCTGTTGGATATAAAGCATTAAATAACAATACTGGAAATGGAAATACAGCAATTGGCATGCAAAGTTTACTATATAATACAATTGGTATAGAAAATGTAGGAATTGGATTTCAGGTATTACAATCTAATACAGAGGGTTCATACAATGTTGCAATTGGCAAAAAAAGCTTATATTATAATAAAGCAAATTCAGGTAATACGGCCATTGGATATTCGGCTATGCAAAATGCAGATTCTCGAACTTTAGGAATAAATACAGGAAACACTGCTGTCGGATTTGAGGCATTAAAAGGTAGTATTACTCCAGCTAATAATAGTGGTACAAACAATACCGTTTTGGGATATCAAGGTTTGTTAAATAATTCTATTGGAAGTAGTAATATAGCAATAGGTTCATCTTCTTTAACTAAGAACACAATTGGAGATAATAATATTGCTATTGGTTATTTGTCTTTATCTAATAATCTTGGTGGAAGAAATAATACGAGTGTAGGAAATTTAACCTTACTAAATAATAATGGCGACAGCTTTTCCAAAGGAGAAAATAATTCTGCTTTAGGATATATGGCAGGACAAAACAATATTGAAGGTTCAAACAATACATACATTGGACATAATGCTAATCCTACCTCTGGTTATTTACATGATGTTACTGTATTGGGTAATTATGCCAAAGTAAGTTCTTCATTTACGATGTCATTTGGAGATATAGATATGAAAAAATGGGTTTTTGCGAGGGAAACAACGGATAATTCAGACATTGCCTTACAAGTGGGCTCTACCACTTCCAATGGAAATGGTGCCTTTTTAACCAATGGAGGTACCTGGACAAACGCATCTTCTCGTACTTTCAAAGAAGATTTTGAAGATCTTTCCAATGTTGAAATTCTTTCTAAAATTTCCCAATTAAATGTTCAAAAATGGAAATACAAAGGAACAGAGGAAACGCACATTGGTCCTATTGCAGAAGAATTCAAAGAGCTTTTTGATTTGGGGGTTAAAGGAGATAAAGAACATATCAGTACCATTGATGCCTCTGGAATAGCTTTGAAAGCAATTCAGGCCTTAATGGAAGAAATAAAATTGAGAGATAAAAAATTATTAGAATTGAATTTCCAATTCGAAAATCTTCAATCTGAATTGAAAAAATTAAACGAAAAAATAAATACTTTAAAATAAATCCTTTGGAGATTTTTTTGTTTAATTCAAAACCTACTTCTGGGATTGTTTTATGAACAAAAAAAACTCAACATGTAAAATTTGTTCTAAATCACACAAAGCTTAGTACCTTTACATTCATGAAAGAAGAAGAAATCAATCGAATTATTGAGATGGCATGGGAAGATCGGACACCCTTTGAAGCCATTACCTTTCAATTCGGAATATCTGAGGCTGAAACAATTAAAATAATGCGCCAAAATTTAAAACGTTCAAGTTTTAATTTATGGCGCAAAAGAGTTAATTCTGGCGTTAGCCAGAAACATTTATCCAAAAGACTGGCCGATATTAAGCGATTCAAATGTAGTTTACAACGTACAATTACGTTTAATAAAATTTCGAAAAGATAATTCTCCTACTTTTCAATTAAACTCTTCATGATCCATTTCTTGAAATCAGTCCGTAATGGGGCTGGATTACTAGATGGTCTTTGCATCAAAACCATAGCAATCATTTCGTGCTTTTGATCTATGAAGAAAATAGGTCCTGTTGCACCACTCCAATACAAGGTTCCTGCAGGGCGTGGATCTTCCCCAATCTCTTTTCGTTTAATCGCATAACCAAATGTAAAACCATTGTTTTTCAATTGGTCAGTTGGTGTAATGGCCGCTTCTAAATTCAATGGCGTTTGATCCGTTTTCATCATCGCAATCGTAGAGGGTTTTGCAATCCGAACCCCATTGAGTTCACCATCTTGTAATACCATCTGACAAAATTTAAAATAATCAATCGCAGTAGCATGCAATCCGCCAGATCCAGAATAATAGGTTTTTTGACCACTTATTCGAATACTTTTTTCGGATCCTGGATCTATGAGACTTAAGCCTCCTTTCCCATCTGGTTGATAATAGGATGTAAATCTTGGTGCATCTTTAGGATCCAAGAAAAATTTGGTATCCACCATTCCTAATGGATCTAATATTCTTTTTTGAACAAAATCTTGAAAAGGTTTTCCTGTAATAACTTCTACCACTCTGCCTGCAACCAATAAACCTGGACCGTAAATCCATCCTTCACCGGGTTCGTGTGTCAAGGGCAACTTTGACAATTTCTTAACATAATGCGCCAAATCACTTGAATAGGCATCCTTGGTAATTGCATTGTATATTTCAGGCATATTGCCACCATAGGCACTTGGTTGACCAGTGGTATGAGTCAATAAATGCTTTATCAACATGGGCTTGCTTGCTTCCTTTGTTTTATAAATCCAATGCCCATCTACACTGTCTTTGGAAATTAAAACTTGTTGAGAAGCAAATTCTGGTAAATATTTACTTACAGCATCCGTTGGCTTACATTTTCCATCTTCCATCAATAACAAGAGCGCTAAGGTAGCAATGGGCTTGGTCATAGAGGCTAATCGAAAAATAGCATCTTTTCGCATCGGTAGGTGTGTCTCCATTTGCGATTCTCCTTGTGCAGTAAAGTGAACCACTTTACCTTTTCTAGCTATTAAGGTTACCGCACCTGCAATTTCCTTTTTTTGGATCGATTGACTTACAAAAGTTTCGTACTCCTTCAATACATTGGCATCAAAGCCCAATGACTTTACTTCGGAAGAACTGACTGGCTCTGTACTTACTATTCTCTTTTCAGTTTTTTTTACTCCCTCATAAACACCTTTTCTAAACTCATCTCCAAAATAAAACTGATAAGGATTAGGTGTACTTAAAGCACCAATCTGCGACATAAAAATGCCAATTACATCGTCCTTGGGATTGACAAAAAAATGAGTAGAATTGGCCCCACTCCAAAAATATTCCCCAGCAGAAACATTCGGTCGGTTGGCCACTAATGGATCTTTTAACATCCCAAAACCTAATCCAAATCCATACCCAGGCTCTAAATTTGTACTTCCATCTTCATCTAAAGCTATTCCTGTAGCAATTCGATAAATTCTAGCATTTTGATCTGGTTTTCTCGTAATGGAAGCTGTTACATCTTCTTGCATCAATTGCAAGGTTTCTTTTTTCAAAATTCGTTTTCCATTCAATTCCCCTCCATAATACAACATCTTAGCAAATTTCAAATAATCATCCATAGTCCCCCATAAAGCATTTACCCCAGCAAAAACAGTCACACCATTACTTTGTGGTTGCACCTTGGAACGAGTTAAATTTTTCCCATCAGCAAAATCATACACGATCATGGCTCGTTTTTGTTGTTCTGGCGTTAAATTGTAACCAATGTCTTTCATTCCTAAGGGCTGAAAAATGGTTTTCTTTAAATAAGCATCTGTTGTTTCACCTGTCAAAATTTCAATTAATCGAGAAATGACATCCGGACCAAAGGAGTAATTCCATTTACTGCTGGGTTGATAAGAAAGTGGAATTTTAGCCAAGGCTTTCACCCGTTTTTCGATCGAAGTCAAAGTCGTATCATAGAGCAATTTATTCCAAATTTCACGATCCATTTTAACCATCGTAATACCATGTGAAAGTCCAGAAGTATGACTCAACAATTGTCGGATGGTAATTTTAGAGGATGAAGGAGTGGTTCCACTGGCAGTACCTTTTTGAACATCATTAACCACTTGAAGATTTTTAAATTCAGGTAAATAGATTTCGACAGGTTCATCTAATTGAAACTTGCCTTGTTCATACAAGGTCATCAATGCCACCGAAATAATCGGTTTCGACATCGATTGTAGATAATAAATTTCTTTACCGTTCATGGAAATATTATTTTCTAAATCTCTT
>JBEBDG010000054.1:0-11441 GCA_041157165.1 Bacteroidota bacterium | reverse complement strand
TTTTTATCTACTGAAGTTTAAATAACTCTATGGTATAATCTAATAATTGCACACTACCCGCCTTCCCATGCCCAGGAACCACAATTTGAATTTCGGGGTATGCTTCTTTTAAAAGATGTACAGTTTTTGACCATTCGGATACATTGGCATCTCCCAAAAATCCTTTCGTAGCTCCTAATTCTTTTATTAAACAACCTCCAAAAAGAATTTCATCTCCCGAAAAATATCCAATCACATTGTCTTTTGTATGTCCTTCTCCAAAATACCGAACAAAAACCTTCTTTTGTCCGAAGGGAATTTCAATTGATTCATTGAACGGAAATTGTGGAATTGCGTAGTTCTTTTCTCTAGCTAATAAAATCGTTTTTTCATTGGCAAAAGACGGGATTTGTTGCTTGATAAAAGCATACAATCCTCCCAAACAATCCTCGTGAAAATGAGTTGGAACAATGGCAACAATCTTGCACTTCAATTCTTTTGAGACCCAATTTATCAACATTTCAGAAGACTTATCATTTGTAGGCGTGTCAAAAATGACTACCTCCTTTCCATCTCGAACAAGCAATCCATTGCAAGAAACCTTTCCAAAATCTGTTGTTGGAAGAAAGGAAACATGTTGAAAAGAATTAGGCGCAATTTGATAAATGATTAATTGGTCCGAATGGAATACTTCTTTAGGAGCAAATCCTTGATTTTTTTGTCCAAAGGAATAAAAAGCCAAAAAAAAAGCTAGTGCAATCCAAATATATTGAAGCAATCCGCTTAATTTTTGTATAGCAGCAAGTCCCAAACCATGCAAATGTGTCTGTTTATTTTTTGATTTCATTTGTAATCTATCAACTGAGTAAATAGAGGCATTGATCAATGTCTTTATTGGAGGGAAAGCTAATTTAAAATTAAGAATTTGCACATCCAATTTAGGATTGACTTAAAATGGTTTTGGAAATTTACTTTTAAAATGAAATACTTCTTCAGAAGGACCATTTTTCTGTAAAATATTTAATTTATCAACTGCTTCTTGAAGAGAGGGAATATGTCCAATAGGTACCCACCACATTGCTGTATGAGCGATTCCAAATGAATGAAACCATTCTTTTCTTCTTTTCAGAAATTCAGAATGAAAAGTTTTATACATAAAATGCTCTAATGCCTCAATACTTGACCATACAGATACATTGATTAATATTTGCTCATCATCATAGGGATTCAAGCTCGTTGCATTATTATTTTCATCTTTTAATCTCCAAATAAATCCTTTCGTCTGTTCAGCTATTTTGTTTACCGCATCCAAGTTATCCATAAATTCCTTCATGATTGGGTCATTCACATTCACGCCTCTCATTCTTGCAACATTTATTTCAGCGATGTGGAATTTATTATCCATATAAAACCGTTTTTCCTATTATTTTTTACTTAACTAAAGCCATGGCACACCAAATCATTGGGGCTTGTCCGTGCAAATCACCTGTGATTCGCTCGCGGTCAAGATAATATTGGTGGTCATTTTTCTTGTTGGTTCCTTCACAAATTTCACGCAAATCATTCTTCTCATTCAAATAACCACATAATGAAATCCATGCCTTTCGTGCAGCCGGTCCATAGGTTTTTTCATCCAACCAGCCGTTTTTTACACCTGTAATAAATGCAAAGGTAAACATAGCTGTACAGGAGGTTTCTGGCCAAGCATTAGGGTCATCTAATAATTGATGCCACATCCCGTTTTTATCTTGGTACTTCAAAAGTGTCTTCATCATGTCTTTATAACCCTTCATAATTCTCGGACGATAAATGTTATCCTTTGGTAATATATCCAATAACTCAGCCATGCCAGCAGCCAACCAACCATCCCCTCTACCCCAATAAAAAGGTACATCGTTGGCATGATAAAACAAACCATTTGGGGTCTGTAGGGTGTCCAAATAGGCAATCATTTCCCGGGCTGTTCGGTCTATGTATTTGTATTGGCCTGTGGCGCGGTATGCCTGGGATTGTAAGGCGGTAATCATGTACATATCATCCATCCAAAAACGTGTATGCCAGCTATACCCTTTTGCGTATCGATCTCGCATTTCTGTTGACAAACGATTATATTCATCTCCCGACAAGGTTTTAAATTGTTCGTCGGCCGAGCGCAACCCAATTGATAAGAATCGCTCATCTTTGGTCTGATTATAAACATCTAATGGTATGATTCCAATGACTGCACGATCGACATCTTTGGCATATGGGACCAAATGAGCTTCCTCTTTTAGTAACAGTTCCGCACGTTTAATCAAGCGGTTAGATAAATCTTTATCTGCTGTCCGTTTGGCAAAGGTCAGTGCTCCATACCAAGCACATGCATCTGGGTAGGTAATTTCTGTGGCAGGAGTTGCCCTGAAAGCCCCAAAAGTACTGTGCGGCCGTTCCATAAACCGCTCTGAAATTCGTTTGCCAATGACCATCGGATTGGCCTTTTCTGGAAAATATTCAAAAAATGTAATTTTCTTTTTATTCGAATTTTGAGCAATAATTGGTTGAATCATTACCACAAAATAGAGGAAAAAGGAGACCAGCCATTTAAATTTCATTTTCATAGAAATTGGTTTATTCGTTAAACAAATAAACCAATTTTTTATAATCCTTCAAAATGATACCTATCAAATTATTGATAATTTGACCATTGGAAAATTAGTTCTTCGAAAAAAGGAAAATGAAATTTATTTTACTAAATTTCTAAACAATAAACGGATAACTATGCAAAACAGAAGAGCCTTTTTAAGACAAAGCGCAGGACTTTTTGGCCTTACAGCCTTAGAAAATTCATTTGCACAAAAAGCCCTTTTGTCTTTTTCAACCTTAGGTTGTCCGGCCTGGACTCTTCAACAATCCCTTCAACATGCGAGAGAAAACCATTACGATGGATTAGAAATCAGGGGCATAAAGGGAGACCTGGACTTGCCTGCCAATTCCTTGTTTAATAGGACTAATATTGCCTCCACGCGTAGACTAATTTCCGATTACCAGTTGAAAATTGTCAACCTAGGGTCTTCTGCCAATATGCATTTTTTGGATGTCAAAAAAAGACAATCGAATGTAGATGATGCTAAAAAATTCATTGAACTCGCCAGCCAATTGGATTGTCCTTATGTTCGTGTATTTCCAAATGATTTACCAAAGGACCAAACCGAAAAAGAAACACTAGATGCCATTATAAGTGCCCTATCTGAATTGGGGAATTTTGCAAAATCAAGTGGGGTAAAAGTTTTACTAGAGTCACATGGGAAGGTCATTAAGAGTGATATGCTCTTGGAAATAATGCAAGCAACGAATCATCCAAATGTAGGTTTGGTTTGGGACTTCTTCAATATGTGGTCGATTACCAAAGAACCTCCTGCTCAAGTTTATCAGATTTTAAAAAAATACATTTTTCACACACACATCAAAGATGCCTTACTAACGGATTCGGGTGAAAAATATACACTACTTGGCGAAGGGAATTCCCCGGTTAAAGAGGCCCTTCATGCCTTAAAATCGGGAGGATACAAAGGATATTATAGCTTTGAATGGGAAAAGCTTTGGCACCCCGAAATTCAAGAACCCGAAATTGCCATTCCACATTTTGCCAAAAATTTCCATCAATACTGGGTCTAATCATGAACTTAAAAGAAAAATTTACCTTTGATGCCATCGTGATTGGTTCAGGAATCAGCGGAGGCTGGTCGGCTAAAGAATTGACTCAAAAAGGACTTAAAACCCTTTTATTGGATCGAGGTAGAGATGTTAAACACATTGTTGATTATCCCAGCACCATGTTGAATCCATGGGAGCTGCCTCATGGTGGACAGGTTCCATTGGAACTAAAAAAAGAATATAAAACGGCTAGCAAAAATTATATTTTTTCAGAAGCAACTTCCCACTTTTTAACCAAAGATGAAGAACAGGCCTATATTCAAGACAAGCCTTATGATTGGATTCGAGCTTACCAAGTTGGAGGCAGGTCGCTTTTGTGGGGTCGACACACCCAACGTTGGAGCGATTTTGATTTTACAGGTCCTGCCCGAGATGGTTTTGCTGTAGACTGGCCTATTCGATACAAAGATTTGGCACCATGGTACAGCTATGTCGAGAAATTTGTTGGAATTTCTGGAAATAAGGATGGGCTTGAAACCCTGCCTGATGGAGAATTTATCAAGCCTTATGAACTATCGTGTGTAGAAAACCACTTCGGACAGGTATTGCAAAATAAATTTCCCAACCGGCATGTCATCATCGCCCGAACTGCCAATTTAAGTCAGGCTACGAAAATACATACCTCTGTAGGTAGAAGTCAATGCCAAAACAGAACCCTATGTGAAAGAGGTTGTCCGTATGGAGGCTATTTCAGCAGTAATTCTGCCACTTTACCTGCTGCTTATCAAACTGGTAATTTGACACTAAAGACACATTCCATTGCACATTCCATCATTTTTGATGAAAAGAAAAATAAAGCCATTGGTGTTCGGGTGGTAAATGCCCTCACGCATGAAATGGAAGAATACTTTGCATCTGTCATTTTTGTGAATGCTTCACCTTTGGCAACCAACCTGATATTATTAAACTCTATTTCCTCCAGATTCCCCAACGGACTAGGTAACGATTCTGGCTTATTGGGAACCCATATGGCTTTTCATAGTTATCGAGGTAGAATTACAGCAGAGTATGATGGGTTTTTGGACTTTAAAAACTCCGGGAAAAGGCCTACTTCAGGATATATTCCTCGTTTTAGAAATGTTTACACACAAGAAACCGACTTTTTAAGAGGTTACGCTAGTAACCTTTCAGCCAGCAGAGTATTTGAAAATACAAAAGGTCTTGTAGGAGATGCCTTAAAAAATGCCTTATTACATCAAAAACTCGGCAATTGGCATATTAATGTCGGTATGATGGGAGAAACCATTCCTAAGGCACATTCAACAGTGAAATTAGATTCCCAGCTAAAAGACAAATATGGCATTCCCCAATTGCGCGTTTCAGTTGGATATGATGAAAATGACGAAAAGATGTTAAAAGATTTTCATCAACAATTTACAGAGATGTATGAAGCTGCTGGTTTTACAAATATTCAGACAATTGATACCAAACGATTGCCTGGAAATGAAAATCATGAAATGGGAGGCGTACGTATGGGAAAAGATTCCAGAACATCTTTATTAAATGCCTTTAACCAAATGCATCATTGTAAAAATGTATTTGTAACAGATGGGTCTTGTATGACTTCCACCTCCACCCAAAATCCTTCCCTTACTTATATGGCATTAACCGCAAGGGCCGTTGATTACGCCATTCAAGAAAAAAAGAAACTAAACTTGCCTTAGCCTTACCTATACTTGGCAAACAATAACCTTTTGCCTTTAGGCAAAGAAATTAATTTGTCCAATTCATACACCAGGTTTCCACTGACCATTGTTCGAACAATTTTTGAATGAAAATATTGACCCGTCAAAGGCGACCAGCCACACTTGTAAAATAATGATTCAGGTGTGACTTGCCAATTAAATTGAGGATCTACTTCTACTAAATCAGCAAAATAGCCCTCTCGAATATAGCCCCTGTCTTGCATGCGATAACAATCTGCCACCCGGTGACTCGTTCGTTCGACTAATGTGCTTATGCTCATTTCTCCTTTTGCAACGAGTTCAAATAAAACGGGCAAAGCGTGTTGAACAAGTGGTGCTCCTGATTTTATTTCTTGATAATTGCCCAACTTTTCAGACCAAGCATGCGGCGCATGGTCGGTCGCAATAATATCTAATCGACCATCTTCTAAAGCACATAATAATTCCCTACGATCCTCTTCAAATTTTACAGCCGGATTCCACATGATCTTACTTCCTAAGGCGGCATAATCTGCATTGTTAAACCAAAGATGATGCACACATGCTTCTGCTGTAACTCTTTTTTGAACAGTTGGTAACGTATTGGAAAATAATTTTGCCTCTGCACCTGTTGAAATATGAAAAAAGTGAAGCCGGTTGTTATACCGTGATTGTATTTCAAGGACCCGTTTGGTAGCTTCTACACATGCCTCTACAGAACGTATTATTGGGTGCTGATCTATCGGAATATTTTTGCCAAATTTTTCATTCGCATTTGCTAAATTACTCCGAATAATGGAATCATCTTCACTATGAAGGGCCACCAGTGTTTCTGCCCTCGAAAAAAGTTTTTCAAGGTATATTGGATTATTGGCTAAAATTTCTTGCTTTTCCAGATACAACCCATCGTCGGTAATTCCACAAACGGTCTCATTGTTAACATGCAGGGCCTCCTCTAAATTAGCAGCCGTTACTCCCATAAAAAAGGAAAAATTCGCATAGGACTTTTGAGCAGCTTGTTGGTATTTTTCCTCTAATAATTCGCCTGTCAGGGTATTAGGAACCGTATTAGGCATGTCCATAAATGAAGTAACACCACCTGCCACTGCCGCCATCGATTCGGTTGTTATATCAGCTTTGTAAGTCAAACCAGGATCTCGGAAATGCACCTGATCATCTATCATCCCTGGAATTAAATAATGCCCATTAAGATCAATTACCTCCGCCGTATCATCCGAAATCCAAGAAGCGATGCGCTCAATTCGTTCACCACATACCAAAATATCTAATTCCTTTATTTGGCCTTCGTTTACCACACGACCATTGGTAAATATGTATTTTTTCATGAAAAAGGAATCAAGTAATTTTAATTTTTATTACAAATTTTAAAAATTTTATGCTATAAAATTTATTTAACTTTTTTATCAAAAACATAAAAAAAATTTATATTTAAACTTACTATAATAAAAATGAATTTGTTCAACGAAACATTCGATTCCTCCAAAAATTATTTGCCAAAGGATGGTGAAGTGAATTATTTTGGTAAAATATTAGATCTGGAAAAGGCAAATCATTTTTATGATACATTGATACAGACCATTGATTGGCAAAATGACCAAGCCATGATGTATGGTAAAATCATAGTCACTAAGCGGAAAGTTGCATGGTATGGAGACCTTCCCTTTTCGTACACCTACTCTAAAATAACCAAGCAGGCTTTACCATGGACAGCCGAATTATTGGAATTAAAGTCAGAAATTGAGCAAATTAGCGGAGAGCGATTCAATTCTTGTTTGCTTAATCTATACCACAACGGTGATGAGGGAATGGCCTGGCACAGCGATGGGGAAAAAGAATTAAAAAAAAATGGAGCCATAGCCTCCCTTAGCTTAGGAGCTGAAAGAAAGTTTTCTTTCAAACACAAAGAAACAAAAGAAAGCATTTCTATTCATTTAGAGCATGGCAGTTTATTGATCATGAAAGGACCCACGCAAGACCATTGGTTACACCGACTGCCCCCCAGTAAGCGCATTACTGCCCCAAGAATTAATTTGACATTTCGAACAATCAATATAAACTAGCAATCATTAGAGCAATTGAAAATGATTAAAAACTTGCTTGTCTTAAAATTGATTTGCCCAAGGGAACCAAGGTAATATTTTCAATTTGATTAGTAGCCTGATTTCTCGCTTTCATGTTTATTTGACCCTCCTTGTAAGTCGCTTGGTTTTCCTCCAACATTTGATAGCGATTATACTCTTTTGGCTGATACATCAAATCGGTAAAACCAGGTATATAGGATTTCCCTTTCATCTCAATAGAGTCAATGGGCTTCGCAAAAAAGAGCGCGCCATAGCTAAGGTATATTTCCTTGTTTAAATCCTCCTTGATCTGAATCTTAGCCTTGAATTCTAAATCAATTTTGTCTTTTTTATCAAATGGCCTGTTAAAAACAATGAAATCGTTTTCGATGGAATATTTTTCATTACATACTATTTCATAAGCCCAAGCTGGTTTTCTGATTTTGATTTTGAAAATCGCCCCATTCGGATTAGAAATTTTATACGTAAATGAATTTTGATATGGGTATTCCGTTATGGTTTCAATAGTAACAGGTTTATTTTGAATGGTTGTTTCCAAAATATTTGGCATTAAAAGTGCATTAACCAATGTGTTAGCCTTTTCTTTTAACCAGGCTTTTTCTAAAAAATAAGGAGTAATTCTTCCTGCGTTTGGATTGCAACAAACGGCCGCATCTTGATGAGCCGGGGAATATTTATACCTGGTTTGTTTCCGATTTGCTTCAACTTCTCCATTTCTAGTTCCCAACATTTCAAAAGAATTATCTGTTTTTAGATAGGCAATACAAGATTGATTGGGATTTCTCGATCCCTGTGCTGCATTATAAAATATTGTCTCAATCGCATCAGCAGTGGTTGAATTTCCTTGTTTTTGAAACAAAACGGAATAGCTATCCAATAATTCATGTAAAGAACAAAATTCATACCCCGTATTTGTAGCATTTGCAAACCTTCCTGATATCCATTCGTCTCCAATAGCCCCGCCGGTAGGCGTTGTCGTTTTTTCAATTCTCCCAAGATAAATTGCCAATGCATTTTGTAAATTTTTATCATGAGTAGCATAAGCCGCAACAATCAGCGGACGTAAATGTTCATAGGTGTGTACCCCATGATTAGATAATTTATAACTTGGGTCAAAAATGAATGGCAGTTGAACATCTTTTTCTGATTGATAGGTTTTGCTAAAATCTTGAAACAAAAACAATGCATAATCTGTGTATTTTTTATTCCCTGTAATTTGATACATTTTATCCAAAACATCCGTGAAGGTCAACCCATGCGAAACACCTCCATTGAATTCCTTTCCAGAGGAAAACGGGCTAGATTTATGAATTGGATAATGGACCATTACATTATCAACTGCTCTCACGATAGCCTCCCACAATTTTTTATCTTTGGAATATTCATAATAGGCCAATAAGCCTCTATACATAGTTGCCTTTGCCCATAGTTCCCCATTTTCAGTATGGAAACGATACCGCAATTCTTTATCATAAATCCCTATGTAACCATCTTCGTCCTGCGTTTTCAATACCTCTTGAATATATTTTTCAACCTTTTGGAGACCCATTTTGTCGTTTAAAAGAATCACATTTCTGAGGTATCCATCCCACCAATTGGATTGGGTTTCGCTATTCCACCATTTGTATTGCTCAGAGCCCTCTAAGTCTCCCTCTTTATTATTTCCTAAATCCTTTGATTTTGAATTTTTATGCAATCGAGCTGAACCATAAATGGGATCATTTATCAAATCAGGCACAATACGATCTAAATTTCCTACAAAGCCTTCGATATCTTTTTGCATTTGGGATTTGATCCATCCGCTTGGCTTCACACTACTAAAAGGAAGAATTTGATATTTTTCCTTTACTTTATTTGTTGGCTTAGATTGTGAATTCAAATGGAAGGTCACAAGTAATAAAAGGAATAAAAAATAATTTTTCATCTGTCAATGATTAAAGATTTTGTTGCAAATAACTTTTCATTTGCAAGTTGGTTTCCCACTGATTGCAAAGTGGTTTTTGGGTAAATGGTTCTTGGGGCATGTAAGGATAAGGACCAAATTCGGGAGTAATGGTCATTTGTAATGGATTATTTTGCTGATGGATTTGTATAATTTCCTTCCACCAGCCTAGGAACCTATTCACATTGTTTTCCCATTCTGGCGCAAATGGATTATTTACTTGTGGGCTTTCCTCAAATCCTACTCGGGCATGAATATGCTCAATATTAGGATAAATTGTTTTCAATAAATCTTCCTGGTCCTGTAAATCGCTTTCAGATACCACACAAAAATGTGAAAAATCAGCTACCAATTTTAAGGCTGGGAATTTTTCAAGGTAAGATAAAAGTGTTTTTAAATGGAACGAAAACCGGCCTCGATGAATTTCATGCCAAATTGGGATTCCAGCTTTTTTAGCTATCTCTTCCGTCATTTCAATGACCCTACAATTATCCCTAAAATCATAAAAATCCTTTCCTGTATGAGAGTTAATAAAATTTGGATGTAAACTTGTTAAAAAGTCCAATCTTTCTTTTACTCTTTCTAGGTACTCCTCGACGCTTTCTTTTTTATTGGGCAAAACTTGTTGGGCAATAAAAAGAAAATGAGGGTTTACCTTTTTTCTTATGGATCGCAATTCATCCATAAAATTTTGAATAAACCAGGGGTCATCAGGAAAATTAATTTCTACACCATTATACCCATTTTCCACTACTCGTTGTAAAAATTCTTTTGCCGATTGATGTTCACAGCCCCAATAGGTACAGATATATTTTACATCCATATTAAGCCGAATAAAGGATTGGGTTGATGGGAGTATTGATGATTTCACCAATTTTTGCACCCGGACACCAGGTGTTCCAATCGTTAATTTGATTTTGATTTTCCGGATTTTTCAAAACCATATCTTTATCCATGTAAATGATGGTCATTACCTTTCTCATTTCATTGGTTACATTGGCCCCTGCTCGATGAAAAACCCAACCGGAATGGAAACTTATTTCTCCTAAATCAAAGGCTTCAATTACATGTTTGAAGTCGGTAACTCTCAATTTCTTTTGAATCAATTCTTCGCTTTCGTCACCGATTTCCAAATCTCTCCCCTCAATAATGCTATGGCTCCCAGCACTAAATTCCAATGGCCCCATTTCCAAAGGCGTTTCTTGTAAAGGCATCCAAGCTGTAACTGTTTTGTCTGAATCTAGGGGCCAATAATATTGATCGGCATGCCATGGAGTTATTCCACCTCCTCCTTCTTTGAACAGAGCTTGATCGTGATACAATCGTACACCATCCACTTGCATTAAATCTGAAGCGATTTTTGCTATGCGTTTACTAAAAATCAATTCTTTAATCAACGGATTTTCTACCCAAAGATTAAAAAGTTGCAAAAAAGCCTTTCCGTAGGTTGTCCGATCCTCCAAGGCCCGATGTTCTTTGTTCATCAGTTCAACTTGTTTACTGATCACTTCGTTGAAGAATTGAAGTGTCTCGGGATTAAACACTTGTTTCAACTTGATGTATCGATTTTTTTGATAAAAATCAATTTGCTCCTTATTCAAGTTATAAGGTGTATTGAGGAATTCGCTAATAGATTTTGGTAAGTTTTCCATTGAATTAATCCAGTTTATATTTCAAAATTATTCAATTGAAATGGATAGAATTACCATTAATTTGTCAAATTATAACACTATATTGAATTTAATTTAAATATAATCAATAAAATAAGTTAATATTATGCCATGAAAGCACAATTAGAGGACATTCGTTCTACAAAAGGCCAATCAAGCTTTTATGCCTATCGTTTTCAGGTACCCTATTTTGAATTTAAATGGCATTATCATCCGGAATACGAATTGACTTACATTGTAAAAGGTATTGGAAATCGAATTGTGGGTAATTCCTACGAGCAATTTGAAGATGGGGACCTTGTTTTATTAGGGAGTAATTTACCCCATACTTGGTCAAATAAAGAAAGAGAAAATGCTTATTCAGAAGCTGTTGTCATACAATTTTCATGGG
>JBEBDG010000053.1:0-11632 GCA_041157165.1 Bacteroidota bacterium | reverse complement strand
GAAAAGCATGTATATAAGAGTGAAAATCATTATCATGATTTTCTAGATGCGATAAAAAACCGAAATAAGCCAATTTGTGATGTAGAAATAGGACATAGAACTGCCTCAATTTGTAATCTTGGTAATATTGCTTATGAATTGAAACGTAATTTAACATGGGATCCCAAGAAAGAAGTTTTCGCAAAGGATACTGAAGCGAATGCTCTTTTAGGACGAAAATTAAATAATGAGTGGAAAATTTAAACTTTTAAAATTAGAAATGATGAACAAAAAAATATTAATTACTGCAGTTTTTACTATTCTGGCGCAAATTTCATTTGCTCAAAAAGGGAAA
Organism: Bacteroidota bacterium; assembly: GCA_041157165.1. Lineage (GTDB taxonomy): Bacteria > Bacteroidota > Bacteroidia > Cytophagales > Spirosomataceae > Sandaracinomonas. Next base: position 11,298 of record JBEBDG010000053.1, on the reverse strand, counting down.
TGGATTGATTTATTCAATGGAAAGGATTTAAACGATTGGAAAATGTCGGAAAATACCGAAACCTTTAAAATTCAAGATGGTCTTTTGATGGTAGAGGGACCTCGAAATCATTTGTATTACAATGGTCCAATTGAGAATCATAATTTCAAGGATTTTGAATTGGAAGCGGAGATAATGACCTATCCTGGCGCAAATTCAGGCGTTTATGTGCATACTGAATTTTTACCTAATGAATGGCCGAAAGCAGGTTATGAAATCCAAGTGAATAATTCTCATACCGATTGGAGAAGATCAGCATCTTTGTATAACATCGTTGATGTTGCTGAAATATTTGTAAAGGATAACCAATGGTATAAAATGAACATTACAGTAAAAGGGAATCACATTGTAACGAAACTTAATGGAATTACTGTAGTTGATTACACACAACCGGAAAATCCGAATAGAAACGAAGGTAATAAATTGCGTGTCATAAAAAATGGGACCATAGCCATTCAAGGTCATGATCCCAAAAGTAAAATTGCTTATAAAAGCATAAAGGTGCGAATACTATAAATCTACAGCCTCTCCATATGCCGCCTCGGTAGCTCCCTTAAAGGTTTCCGAGATGGTTGGGTGGGGGTGAACAGATTTCATGATTTCATAAGCTGTTGATTCTAATTTACGAACTACCACAGCTTCTGCAATCATTTCAGTTACGTTATAGCCAATCATATGACAGCCTAATAATTCACCATATTTGGCATCGTAAATTACCTTTACAAAACCATCACGTGCACCAGCTGCTGTTGCTTTTCCAGAGGCAACGAAAGGAAATTTACCAACTTTGATATCATATCCGGCCTCAATGGCTTTCTTCTCTGTCATTCCTACCGATGCAATTTCAGGAGTACAATAGGTACAACCAGGGATATTAGAGTAATCTAAAGGTTCTGTTTTGTGTCCGGCAATTTTTTCTACACATATAATTCCTTCTGCGGAAGCAACGTGTGCCAGCGCTGGACCAGGGGTTACATCACCAATTGCAAAATAGCCAGGTATATTTGTTTCATAATAGGCTGAAACGGGTATTTTTCCTTTATCTACAATGATTCCAACTTCTTCCAAACCGATATTTTCTAAATTTGAAATTACTCCAGCGGCAGAAAGAACGATATCACAATTTATTTCTTGGCTTCCAGAAGGTGTTTTAATACTTACTTTACACCCTTTTCCTTTTGTATCAACTGTTTCAACGCTTGAATTGGTTAATACTTCAATCCCTAACTTTTTGTATTGTTTTTGGAGCTCTTTTGATACATCTTCGTCTTCTACCGGAACAATATTTGGCAAATATTCTACGATGGTAACCTTGGTTCCCATTGCAGCATATACGTATGCAAATTCAACACCGATAGCACCAGAGCCGATAATAACCATGGAATCTGGTCTTTTAGCTAAACTCATTGCCTTTCGATATTCAATTACTTTTTCTCCGTCAATAGGAATATTAGGTAATGCACGAGCACGAGCACCAGTTGCAATCATGATGTTTTTACCCTCATAAGTGGTGATTTTTCCATCGGCATCCGTTACTTCAATTTTTTTACCTGGTTTCACTTTTCCAAAACCCATGATCACATCGATTTTGTTTTTCTTCATCAAAAACTGAACACCTTTGCTCATTGAATCAGCAACTCCACGAGAACGAGCAATAACCGCTCCGAAATCAGCTTCTGCTCCTTTTACTGTAATTCCATAATCTGAGGCATGCTTGATGTATTCAAATACTTGTGCGGATTTTAATAAGGCTTTTGTTGGAATACATCCCCAGTTAAGGCAAATTCCACCTAAGGATTCCTTTTCTACTACTGCACATTTTAATCCTAATTGAGATGCTCTGATTGCCGCCACGTATCCACCTGGACCTGAACCAAGCACAATTAAATCATATTGTTGAGCCATTCTATTGCTTGAATTTATTTTAGGGCGCAATTTACAAAAAAACGATTATAATTTTGTTTATCAACTAAATTATAATCTAATAACAAAGTATTTATATGTTGTTTTACTTTTCTAATTTTATTTAAAAATAACCGTTAGAATATGATAAACAATATTGAAGCAAATATTGAGCAAATAATTTTTATAATCCGAGGGCGAAAGGTATTGCTTGACTTTGAATTTGCAGAATTATATCATGTTAAAACAAAAATTCTAATTCAAGCTTTAAAAGAAATTTAGATCGGTTTCCAGATGATTTTATATTTCAATTAGAAGTAAATGAATGGGGAATTTTGAGGTCACAATTTGTGACCTCAAAAAGGGGAGGAAGAAGGTGCCTGCCTTATGCATTTACAGAACAAGGAGTTGCCATGCTTTCCTCTGTTTTGAATTCTGATATAGCCATTCAAGTAAATATTGCAATAATGCGCGTATTTGTTGCATTAAGGAAGAATGAAAGCGGTTTTTCTATATTTATGGATAAAATAATTGAAATCAAAAATAATCAAGATTTGCAACAGCAAGAAATCAAAAATATTTATATACTAATTGACGAATTGTTGACACCTTTCATAAAAAGGGATAAAATTGGTTTCACTACAAAGGAAAATTAAGTAATTTTAAATCTTAAAGAAAAAAATGCACCCATGACAAGAGACAGGTTCAATGACCTGAAAGCCAGAATAGAGGCTTTAAGGAGGTATCTTTGACTACGATAAGAAAAAGTACGATATTTCAGAATTAGAAACAAAAACACTCGATCCAGATTTTTGGAATAATCCAGAACGAGCAGAATCAACCCTTCGGGAGCTTCGCGGTCTAAAATTTTGGGTAGAAGGTTTTGACCAATTATCCAATTACCTTGGAGATTTAGAAACCATATGGGAGTTTTATGACCTGAATGAAGCTACAGAGGAAGAGGTTGATACAGAAGGAAAAAAATTAGAAGACCTACTTGATGCCCTTGAATTCCGTAAAATGATGTCGGATGAGGGGGATAACATGAGTGCTGTATTAGAAATTAATGCAGGTGCCGGGGGAACGGAATCACAAGATTGGGCATCAATGTTGTTGCGCATGTATAGCATGTGGGCTGAAAAGAATAATTTCAAGCTTAAGGTGGCTGATGTCAATGATGGAGATGTGGCAGGTATCAAATCAGTTACTATAGAAATCGAAGGTGAATTTGCTTATGGAAATTTAAAATCTGAAAACGGAGTGCATCGACTGGTTCGTATTTCGCCGTTTGATTCCAATGCGCGCAGGCATACTTCCTTTGCGTCGGTTTATGTATGTCCATTAGTGGATGATTCCATTGAAATTGATGTCAATCCAGCGGATATTGAATGGGATACTTTCCGTTCAGGTGGCGCTGGTGGACAGAATGTCAACAAGGTGGAAACAGCTGTTCGTTTGACCCATAAACCATCAGGAATTATTATCGCTTGTCAACAAGAACGTTCTCAATTGCAAAACAAGGAAGTAGCTATTCGTCTTTTAAAGTCGAAACTGTATCAATTGGAAATTGATAAACGAAATGCAGCAAGGGCTGAAATTGAAGCTGGTAAAATGAAGATTGAATGGGGATCACAGATAAGAAGTTATGTATTAGATGATCGACGTGTAAAAGACCATCGAACAAATTACCAAACATCTAATACGGAAGCCGTATTAGATGGTGAGATAAATGAATTTATAAAAGCCTACTTGATGAGTAACTAATAAAAGTTAAACGTTGAGAGTTTAAATCTATTTTACAATGAAAAAGTATGATGCAATTGTCATTGGCTCGGGGATATCTGGCGGATGGGCTGCAAAAGAGTTATGCGAAAAAGGGCTTAAAACCTTGGTGATTGAAAAAGGTCGGATGGTCAAACATGTCGAAGATTATCCTACCGCCATGAAGGACCATTGGGAATTTGAGCATAGAGGAGCTTTAACTGTTGAAGATGCTCAAAAACACCATGTGCAAATCCGTTCAGGATTTGTTGGGGATTCGGTAAAGCATTTTTTCACAAATGATCTTGAAAATCCATACCAAGAAAAACAACGATTTGATTGGATCAGAGGTAATCAGGTGGGGGGGCGTTCTTTAACTTGGGGGAAACAAGTGTATCGCTGGTCTGATTATGATTTTGAATCCAATCTTCGAGAAGGAATTGGAATCGATTGGCCTATTCGTTACAAAGATATTGCGCCTTGGTACTCTTATGTTGAAAAATTTATTGGAGTTTCAGGTGAAAAAATGGGATTAGAACATCTACCCGATGGAGAATTTTTGCCACCATTTGAAATGAATTGTGTAGAAAAACATTTTCGCACTGAAATGGAGAAAAAATTTAAAAATAGACCCGTAACTATCGGTCGGATTGCACACATCACCAAAGCACAACCTTGGCATATCGAGCTGGGAAGGAGTGAATGTCAAAATAGAAATAGGTGCTCGAGGGGATGTCCATATGGTGCTTATTTTAGTAGTAATTCAGCTACTCTTCCGGCCGCAAATCGAACGGGAAATTTAACTATCCGTCCGAATGCCATTGTGCATTCGATTTTATTGGATTCAACTAATCAAAAGGCAAAAGGGGTTCGAGTAATAGATGCAGAAACAATGGATGTTGTTGAATATGCCGCAAATATTGTTTTTGTTTGTGCATCGACTTTGGCTACCACTCAACTGTTGTTAAACTCTAAATCAGCTCGTTTTCCGAATGGTTTAGGAAACGATTCAGGAGAATTGGGACATAATCTGATGGACCATCATTACCATGTAGGTGCCACAGCAGCCATTGATGGTTTCGAGGACCAATATTACAAAGGTCGCAAACCTACCAGTTTGTTTATTCCAAAGTTTGTTAATATTTCACCTCAAACCAAAGTCCCTGATTTTTTAAGAGGTTATGATTATCAAGCGGCTAATTCAGGCAGATCAGATTGGGGAAGAGGAAATAGTACTGTGGGAGTTGGAGCATCATTTAAAGATGGATTGATGAAGCCCGGTGGATGGACAATGGGTTTAATGGGCTTTGGCGAAACATTGCCCTATCATGAGAATCAAGTGACATTGCATGAAACATTAACGGACAAATGGGGCATCCCACAATTGGTTTTGGATGCGGGATTAAAGGATAATGAATGGAAAATGCGTAAAAGGATGGCTTCCGATGCAGCAGAAATGCTGGAAGCCGCTGGATTCAAAGAGGTAAAAACATTTGATAATGTAGGTGGATTTGGGAATGGAATCCATGAAATGGGAACCGCCCGAATGGGGAGAGATCCTAAAACATCTGTTTTAAATGCACACAATCAAATACATGGCGTTCCAAACGTTTTTGTAACAGATGGATCTTGTATGACTTCTGCGAATTGTGTAAATCCAAGTATAACCTATATGGCTTTAACGGCTCGAGCCGTTGATTTTGCTGTTTCTGAAATGAAAAAGAAAAATTTGTAAATCATGAATAGAAGAACCTACTTGAAAAATAGCTCCGCTTTACTTGGCTTAAGTTTGGCGAACCATCTGATTGGAGATCTTTTAAATGCTTGGGATCATTCTAAAACGATAGATTGGAAACCTATACTATTCAATGATTTTCAAGCGCAAATGGTGGCTGAAATTGCTGAAACAATTTGCCCTAAAACGGCTACACCTGGTGCCAAAGAATTGGCAGTTCCTCAATTTATCGAATTAATGGTGAAGAATGTTTTTGAAAAAAAGGATCGCCTTGAATTCTTGAATGGTATACAATCTTTAGAGGATCAATCTAAGAAACAATTTGGTAAATCATTTGTACAATTGACAGTTTCTCAAAAAGAAGAATTACTCATTCAATTGGACAAAGATTCGCCAAATTTTCCAGCTACCATGTGGGGAATTGTTTTGGTTGAAAAGCCCGATCCAATTACATTTTTCCGCCGGATTAAAAGTTTAACCTTAATGGGTTATTTTACATCTGAAAAAATTGCCAAAGATGTATTGGTCTATGATCCTATTCCAGGTAAATTCATTCCTTGTATGCCATTGAATGGCCAAAATGCGTGGTCGGAATAAAACATGGGATTAAAACTGCTTTTTGTTCGCTTTTCCTCTATTGGTGATATTGTGTTAACCAGTGCAGCCATACGTTGCGCAAAAAAGCAAATACCCAATGTAGAAATTCATTTTTTGACCAAAAAATCAATGAAAGCGGTGTCAGAGGCAAATCCCTTTATAGATCAATTTCATTATTTAGACAGTAATTTTTCTGCTTTAATCAAACAATTAAAAGAAGAACAATTCAATTATATTATTGATTTGCATAAAAATTTAAGGACTTTACGTTTGCGTTTAGCCCTGAAGGTTCCTGTTTTAAGCTATAATAAAGCCAATGTGGCCAAATTTATGTTGACCAAAGTAGGAGTCAATTGGATGCCCAATCGGCATATTGTTTTAAGAAATGTAGATACATTGGCTCCCCTAGGCGTAAAATATGATGGTATGGGACTTGATTATTTTATACCCTCTGATACCATTCAGCCCATAATTCCCGAAGATTTTCAACAAAAATATATTGCTTTTGTAATTGGTGCGACCTATTTCACTAAAAAAATGCCGACCGACAAAATCATTGAATTACTTTCCATGATAGATGATAAAGTTGTGTTAATAGGAGGGAAAGCGGAAGAGTCAGAAGGAAATGAAATTGCACAAAAATATCCAAACAAAGTGTGGAATAGTTGTGGAAAATTTAATTTACATCAATCCGCCATGTTGGTAGAAAATGCGAACCTTGTAATTGCTCATGATACAGGTTTGATGCATATTGCCTGTGCATTTTCAAAGGATTTGATTATGCTTTGGGGTGGTACCGCTCCACCTCTCCAATTTTATCCTTTTTTTCCAGAAAGTAAAAATCCTTATTTGTATAATGCCCGAGTTGAAGGCTTGTCTTGTCAGCCATGTTCACATTTTGGATTAAAAAAGTGTCCGAAAGGCCATTTTAAATGTATGCAGTTGCAAGATTTGCCATTGATTGCTTCAAAAATTAAAGCATTTTTGAATAACTTGCAATAGTTATCAAAGACCTATTTATGAAAAAAATATTCCTAACCATATTAATTTGGTTTTCTGTTTTTACTTTATTATTAGCTCAAAAAATTGCCCTTTTACCTATACCTCAAAAAGTTACTTATACTGGCTTGAGTTTGCGAATTGATAAAAAATTCAATTTTGATACGCCATCTTCAAGCTTACCCTTGGTTCAAAATGGAATTAAAAAATTTCAAAATTTTTGGGAGAAAAAAACACTTCAAAAAGTAACTAATCTAAATTCTCAATCAAATGATTTAGAAGTAATAATTGAAAATGATTGGAAGGGAGAATCAAATTCAATTGAAGAATACCAAGTTCAAATTGATTCCAAAATTCATCTGAAAGCCAAAACAGAAATTGGTATTTTACATGGATTTGAAACATTAGCTCAGTTAATTCAGACTGATTCCTTAGGATATTTTTTACCACAAATATCAATTTCAGATTGGCCCCGTTTTGAACACAGAGGTTTGATGATTGATGTCGCTAGGCATTTTATACCTACTGATCAAATTTTAAGAAGCTTGGATGCCATGGCCGCATCTAAAATGAATGTTTTGCATTTACACCTTTCGGATGACGAGGGTTTTCGAATTGAATCTAAAAAATTCCCGTTGTTACATCAAAAGGGATCAAATGGAGAATATTTTACACAAGAAGAAATAATAAATATAGTTGAATTTGCTTCCAATCGAGGAATTATAGTAGTACCTGAATTTGATTTGCCAGGTCATTCTCAAAGTTGGTTTGTTGGTTACCCGAATTTGGCCTCTGAAAAAAAAGAATACCAAATTGGACCTCGATTTATCATTGAAGAAGGAAAACCCTTTAATATGATGATGATGTCCCAACTGATCAATAGTACTCCAACCCCAACCATCAATCCAACGGAAGAAAAGACTTATCAGTTTTTGGAAACTTTATTTAAAGAGATGTCTGCATTATTCCCAGGTCCATATTTTCATATAGGAATGGATGAAAACAATGGAGTAGCCTGGAGAAAAAATCCTAAAATTCAAGATTTCATGAAAAGAAAAGGAATTGCAAATGAACATGATTTGCAGGCCTATTTTGGGGAAAGATTAAATCAAATTGTTACAAAAATAGGCAAGCAGACGCTAGTTTGGGAGGAGGCTTATCATTCAAATATGAGCAAAAATATGGTGATTCAGCTATGGAAACCTGCCATGATGGGAAAAGTTCTTCAAAGCAAAGAGGTCGTAGACAATCAGCAACAAGTGGTAATTTCTAGAGGATTTTATCTGGATTATTTTATGCCCGCGTATTTTCACTTGATGAATCCAGAATTTCTTCAATTGAAATCTGATAAAGGTGTTTTAGGAGGAGAAGCAGCCATTTGGACTGAATTAGTAGATAAAAATAATTTCGAATTACGAATATGGCCCCGTGCCGTTGCTGTGGCAACTCGTTTATGGTCTGCAAAAGAAGAACAGCAAGTAGAGGATTTTTATGATGCGCTATCTTCTTTTGATTTGCATTTAACAAGTCTTGGACTACAACATCATGGACAAATAGAAGGGCATTTGAAAACTTTATTACAGGCAGAATTAACAGAAACAGATCGTGAATTGTTTAGCCTCTTGGTGCCATCTAAAGGATTGAAGCGATTAATCAATTCTATGACCCAACCTACCTCTAAACAGTTTAGCCATTTTGAGCAATTTGCAGATGCCTTACCTTCAGATTCATTTAATAAATGGAAATTTAGGAAGTTAATAAAAGACTATTTGGTAGATACTTATAATCCTGCTAAAAAAACGACTGTAATGCTTCAGCTTCGAAAATGGGCTAGTTTGTCTGACTATGTGAAAAATAAGTCTAAAAGTTCACCGCATTTGAAATCGATTATTCCTCTAGTTGACCAAATAAGTCTATGTAGTCGGATGTTATATGATAAATTAAATTTAATGAATGCCCAACCCGATGCACAAATTCTTGCTGAAATTTCGAAATTAAAAAAAATGAATGTGGCAGATGTTGAATGTGTGATTAGTGATGAATTGGAGTCAATTCTAGCTGGAAAACTAAAAGAAATTGACCTAAAATTATCCTTATTTTGATATGTTATACCTGAAAAGAAATTCCCTAAATTTTGGCAATGCAACGGCCATTCTTTCTGATAATAGCTCTTATACTTATACTCAGTTAATCGAAAAAGCGGAGCAATTAGCCTTTGAATTGTTACAATCGAGTTCAGATTTAGCGGAGGCACGTGTGGCGTATATGGTCAATCCGGGTTTCCAATATGTAAAATCTCAATGGGCCATTTGGTTAGCAGGAGGAATAGCTGTTCCTGTTGCAGTGGCTCACCCGATGGATGCTATTCAATATATTCTAGAAGATACTGGAGCAAAGATATTTATTTGTTCAGCAAATTTTAAGTCACTTGTTCAAGAATTTTGTCAATCTGCTTCTATTCGTTTACTCGTGTTAGAAGAGTTGGGAGTTGAAAGTGGAGAGTTGAAAGTAGAACGTTTGTTGCCTGAGATTGATGAAAGCAGAGGCGCAATGATTTTATATACTTCAGGTACGACAAGTTTACCCAAAGGTGTTTTAACCACCCATCATTGTATCGAATCACAAATCAAAGCTTTAGTGGAGGCCTGGGAATATACTTCTGATGACCATACCCTGTGCGTATTGCCTTTACACCATATTCATGGAATTATAAATGTGATTTCTTGTACCTTATATGTTGGAGGAAAGGTAGAATTTTTGCCATCTTTTAGTGCGGAAGTAATTTTTGCTCGTTTCGAGCAAAAAGAATTAAACGTTTTTATGGCCGTTCCAACCATCTATTTCAAATTAATTACGTATTTAGAGAATTTAGAAGATACTAAAAGGTCCTATTTGAAAGAAATTATGAAAAGATTCCGTCTAATGATTTCTGGTTCGGCGGCTCTCCCAGTATCCGTTATGGAAAAATGGGAAGCATTAAGCGGACAGCGATTATTGGAACGTTATGGCATGACAGAAATAGGAATGGCCATTAGTAATCCCTATCGAGGAGAAAGAAGGGCAGGACACGTTGGGCAAGCTCTACCAAAGGTGCAGGTTCGATTAGTAGATGAGGAAAATAAAGAAGTAGAGAACGGACAACCCGGAGAAATTCAAATCAAGGGTCCGAATGTTTTCAAAGAATATTGGGGGAAGGAAAAAGCAACTAAAGAAGCTTTTGTTGATGGCTGGTTTAAAACGGGTGATGTAGCTGAATTAACAAATGGTTATTATAAAATTTTAGGTCGAAATTCAACTGATATCATTAAATCAGGTGGGTATAAATTATCAGCTCTTGAGATTGAGGAAGTACTTCGTACACATGAATTAGTGGATGATTGTTCGGTAGTTGGACTTCCAGATGAAGAGTGGGGAGAAGTGGTTGCTGCAGTAGTGATACCATTATCTGATGGCTTGAGTGCGGAAGTTTTGAATCAGTACATGCGTACCAAAATGCCTGCTTACCGGGTTCCGAGAAAGTACTTGTTTGTGAAAGAACTTCCTCGGAATGCCATGGGTAAAGTGACAAAAAATGAATTGAAAAAACTTTTTTAAATAAAAAGTTTAAGAAGCAAATAAAAGGCACTTGGACAAAGTAAACAACCAAGTCCAGTATAAAAAGTGGCTGTTAATGCCCCATAAGGTACCAGTTTTTGATCAGTTGCAGCTAAACCAGCTGCAACTCCACTTGTGGTTCCCATCAATCCACCAAATACCATGGCCGAATGTGGATTATCCAAGCGAATTTTTTTGGCAATTAATGGTGTTGCAATAGTGACTGTAATGGCCTTAACTACCCCCGTGGCAACACTTAAGGCAATGACGTCTGAACTTGCACCCAAGGCGGAACCAGTTACGGGTCCAACAATAAATGTCAAGGTGCCTGCACCAATCGTTGCTAAACTTTCTGCATCTCGGTAACCAAATCCAATTCCAATGATTACTCCAAGAGCAAAGGAAAGAAACAGTCCTAATGCTAAAGATATTATACCAGCTTTCCCTGCTTGAATCATGACAGGGAAACTTACGCCCAAGGCGGTTGAAACAATACAAAAATCCCTAAACATGGATCCCCCTACCAGTTTAAATCCACTGAAAAAAGGGACATCCGCAATTCCTTTTTCACCACCTGTAAGGGTCCCACCGTAATAGGCAAGAACGAGTCCTAACGTTATAGCAATAGCTGAACCGGGTATTTTTTTATTGATTAATCGAACTGAAATCAG
>JBEBDG010000052.1:0-11657 GCA_041157165.1 Bacteroidota bacterium | reverse complement strand
CAATTTCTGGGAGTTCAGAATATTTTTTGGGAGGAGTTTTAGCCTATTCCAATAAAATTAAAACATCTCTTTTAGGGGTTGAAGAAGATATTTTAACCCAAAAGGGTGCAGTTAGTGAGGAGTGTATTAAACAAATGGCAGCGGGTGTCAGAAAATTAACAAATTCTACCTATGGTTTAGCTACCTCTGGAATTGCAGGACCAAGTGGAGGTACTTTAGAAAAACCCGTTGGGACAGTTTGGATTGCCCTAGCTACTCCAACCGAAATTTTTACTCATAAATTAACTTTAGGAGGCTCTCGTCTTCAAAATATTGAAATGTCTACAATAACTTGTTTAAATTTGTTAAGAAAGAAATTGATTTAATATGGCCAATACTGAAGTTTTGATGCCCAAAATGGGAGAAAGTATCATGGAAGCTACTGTTTTAAATTGGTTGAAGCAGCCTGGTGATTTTGTAGAAGTGGATGAATTTATTTTAGAAGTTGCTACTGATAAAATTGATACAGAAGTGCCAAGCCCGGTTGCAGGAATTTTAAAGCAAGTTTTAGTACATGTTGGAGAAGTTGCAACCATTGGGAAACCAATTTGCATTATAGAGGCTCAGGAAAATACCATTACAAAATCAGACGTGCCTCCTGCCCTTTCTCTTGAGGATGTTTTTCAGGCAAATAATCCATTAATTGGTTTAACCAATTTGGCTATTTCTTCTCCTGAGGAAGGAGAAACTGGCAATCCATGGATTTCTCCTCTTATCAAACAAATATGTTTACAAGAAAAAGTTTCTCAGCGGGAATTGAGTGGAATAAAAGGTACAGGTTTAAATAATCGTATTACTAAGAAAGATTTACTTAATTACATTGCTATTCGCAATGCAAAACATACCATATCCTCAGGAACTTTGAGTCAAGGAGCTGGTCATCGTTTACCCGGAGATGAGGTAATTGAAATGGATCGAATGCGAAAAATGATTGCAGAACGAATGCTTGATTCAAAAAGAGTAGCACCTCATGTGACTTCTTTTATAGAATCGGATATGTCGCAAGTGGTTTCATTTAGAGAAAGTATCAAAGAATCATTTAAAGAAAAGTACAAAGAAGCATTTACGTACACGCCCATTTTAATGCTAGCTACAGCTAAAGCTTTAATTGATTTCAAAGGAATGAATATTTCTGTTGAGGGTAATTTTATTGTTCAACATGAGCAAATCAATATTGGTATGGCCGTTGCGCTTCCAAGTGGTAATTTAATTGTACCTGTCATTCACGAGGCAGATAAATTAAGTTTAGTAGAATTGACGCAAAAAGTAAATGATTTGTCAAACAGAGCTCGTCAAAATAAATTAAGGCCTGCTGATTTAGAGGGAGGAACTTTTACAGTATCCAATATTGGTTCCTTTGGGAATATTATGGGCACTCCTATTATTGTTCAACCTCAGGTTGGAATTTTAGCTTTTGGTGTGATTGAAAAAAAACCAGCAGTTGTGTCAACAAAGGAAGGTGATTCCATTCAAATAAGAAATAAAATGTATATCTCACACTCCTATGATCACCGTGTTATTGATGGTTCTTTAGGTGGAAGTTTCTTAAAGCGAATTTCTGATTATTTAGAGAAATTTATGGAATTAGATGAGGTAAAAGGGATAATTTAAGTAAGAAGTAAGAAATTTAACTTTCAACTTTTTACTTCTTACTTCTTACTTATTTAGAATTTTGCATCATCTGGCTTTATATTTGGTTTAATAATGCGTAAAATAGTTAATAATTTTACCATTGGATAAGTAGGATCAAATTCGAACCATTTGGTTGCAAAATTAACACGGTTAGGAAGTTTGTGATGGTTATTTTGAAATAATTCGCCCATCATTAAAAAGTCAAACACCAAAGAATTTTTAGAGTGATCATGGTTATCAAAATTTTGGTATCCATATTTATGTCCCGACCAGTTCACGATTGCTCCATGAACAGGTCCCATTAGGAAATGTACAGGTAACAAAAAGAAAAATGCCCAATGCATATCAAAATAAACATAACCGACAATATATAAAGAGGAATAAGCAACACCCCAAAAAATTCGAGATAACCATGAATCACCAATTTTTTCTATTGTTTTAGAAACAGGATAATTGTGTTCAAAACGATCCTCTACTGATTGCTTACGATTCAATACTGCATTATAAATATTTTTTGTTTTCCACATCATGGTAAAGACATTAGTAGAAAACATAGGACTATGCGGGTCTTTTGGTGTATCAGAAAATGCATGATGCATTCTATGTAAGATGGCATAAGCTCTGGGACTCAAAAATGAAGATCCTTGGGACAAATAGGTTAAAAAGTAAAAGAATTTTTCCCAAAATTTATTCATCAAAAACATTTTATGTGCTGAGTAACGATGAAGGAAAAACGTTTGACTAAATAAAGAAACGTACCAATGAATGAAAAATGCAGGAAGTACTAATTGCATGTTATTTGTTTTATTTAATTGAAAACTATGACACAAATTTAATCCATAAAAGCGCTTTAACTATCTTATTTTAATAATTCTTTTATGATTTTTATCAATTATTATAATAATTATATTTCAAGTGCCTGAATATTAAGAATTTATAGCAAAAGCAGCAGTACATAAAAGCCCGGCTGTTTCAGTTCTTAAAATGGATTCACCCAATGAAAAAGAGTTAAAATCATTTGAAAACAATAATTCTATCTCTTTTTGGGTAAAATCACCTTCTGGTCCTATCAAAATATTACTAATCTTCTTTTTATGAGCAAAATTTTGAATACTTTTAGAATTATTAGTTGAAATATAGGCAAAACCATTTTGTTCATTCCTTATTTTTAATGAATTAACTAAGCCTTCAAAGCTTTGTATTTCATGAATTTCTGGAAGAAATAACTGCTTAGATTGTTTGATTGCAGAAATTATGATTTTTTCTAGACGTGGTAATTTAATCTCTTTTCTTTCCGAATTTTTAGAATAAAAAAAACCAATCGATCTTAAGCCCATTTCGGTACATTTTTCAACCATCCATTCTATCCGTTCCATTTGCTTGGTTGGAGCAATCCAAAGGTTTAATAAATTTTTGTTTTCAAAAACGTCAGTTTCAATGGATAGATTTGAAAAAAGTGACTTTTTAGAATTACTTTCAGTCAAGATAGCCTTGTATTTTTTACCTTTTCCATTTAAGAGATAAATAGAATCTCCTGTTTTTAATCTTAATACCTTGTTGGCATGAAAGGAATCATCTGCCGATAAAGTAGGTTCTATTTCAGGATTTTCTAAATAAAAAACAGGAATACCCATGTTTAATCTTCGGATTTGAAAGAATACAAAGTAGAATCAGGGATAAATTTACCCTCATTAAATAAACTCACAAAATTAGAAATAACTTCTTCATCTAAGGCTGGTACATATATGGCAGCTTCTATCCCTATTCCAAAATCAAAGTCCTCATCGATAGTCAAAAATTCAGAAACTTTTACCTCATCTGTTTCTTCTAATTCATCAATAACTTCTAAAATCATCATTTCAACCTCTTCATCCAATCGTTCATTGGCTTGGTAAGTTTCATCTCGAAGGTCTAGAGGAACATATAATGGATATTGTTTGCAGACCTCTCGCTCTGCTTCTTCATAAATGACACTGGCATAATGAATTTGTAAGGTATAAAGCATGGCATCATAAATTACCTCTTTCCCCTTAAATTGACCCACAAATTGGATGTGGGTCATTTCAGTATCATTTCCAACTGGTAAATCTTCATCTTCAATATTAACAAAAGATTTACCAGATGTTTTACATAGATCTTTCAATTGTTGAATTTCTTCAATAGAAAAACCTGGATTTATTTTAGACATAATGGGTCTTATTTGATTAATAACAATTCACGATATTTTGGTAAAGGCCATTCATCATCATCTACTATCAACTCAAGTTTATCCACCAAATATCTAATTTCATCAAAATACCTTTTCACATTTGTGCCATATAATTGAGCACGTTCGGTTAAATCTTCAATATTGTTTGCTTGTTTACGTGCCTCAGTCATTTCATGTTGTAAACGCACAATTTTAGATGTGTATTCGGCAATTTTTTTAATCATATCTACCGTTGGAGCATAAAATTCTGGGTCTATACCAATTTCTTTTTGTCCTTTTACATTCTCAACCAAAGATGTTTGAAATTTGATGGAGGTGGATACAATGTGATTGATAGCCATGTCGCCTATCACTCTAGATTCAATTTGAATTTTCTTAATATAATTTTCAAGTTCAATTTCAAACCTTGCGTGCATTTCTTCTTTTGAATAAATACCATACTTTGTAAATAATTCTATTGAATCTGGTCTTGTATAGACAGCAAGTGCTTCAGGTGTTGATTTTAAGTTGGATAAACCTCTTGATTCGGCTTCTTTTACCCACTCATCAGAATAACCGTTTCCTTCAAAACGGATTTTCTTTGATTCTTTTACATATTTCTTAAGAATTTCCATGATGGCCAATTCTTTTTTGACTCCTTTTTCTAAAACAGCTTCTGCTTCTTTACGGAATGTTATTAGCTGGTTGGCAACGATTGTATTTAAAACAGTCATTGGAGCAGCAGAATTGGCTGATGAGCCAACGGCCCTGAATTCAAATTTATTTCCAGTAAAGGCAAATGGTGAAGTCCTATTTCTATCTGTATTATCTAAAATTAAGGAAGGGATTTTATTGATTCCTAATTTTAAATAAACATTATCGCCTTTTTCTAATGCAATGTCTTCAATATCTTTCATGTTCTCCAAGTCATCTAAAACCTGACTCATAGTAGAACCTAAAAATGCGGATACAATGGCTGGCGGAGCTTCATTTGCCCCTAAGCGATGTTCATTTCCTGCAGAGGCAATGGAGGCACGTAACAAATCAGCATTGTCGTGAACCGCCTTTAATACATTAACAAAAAAGGTAAGAAAGCGTAAATTTTCTTTTGGTTTTGAAGATGGCCCTAATAAATTAATTCCTGTATCAGTAGCTAAAGCCCAGTTATTGTGTTTACCTGAACCATTGATACCTGCAAAAGGTTTTTCATGGAAAAGTACTTTGAATTTATGCTTGGTGGCCACTTTATTCATTAAATCCATTAACAATGCATTGTGGTCACAAGCCAAATTAGCTTCTTCAAAAGTTGGTGCCACCTCAAATTGTGCCGGAGCAACTTCATTATGCCTCGTTCTAACTGGAATTCCAAGTTTCAATGCCTCTATTTCAAAATCAACCATGAAAGCATTCACTCTGTTTGGAATGGATCCGAAATAGTGATCCTCTAATTGTTGACCTTTTGCTGGGGCATGTCCGAATACACTTCTTCCAGCCATCATTAAATCAGGTCGAGCGTTGTGTAAGGCCTCATCTACTAAAAAATATTCCTGCTCAATGCCAACTGTAGGAATAACTTTGTTAACATCTCTATTGAAAAATTCTTTAATTACCGCAGTAGCTGCTTTATCAATTAATTCAATTGATTTCAATAAAGGTGTTTTGTAATCCAAAGCTTCTCCTGTATAAGATACAAATACTGAAGGAATACATAAAGTTGCTGTACCCGTGGCGTTCTCCATGATAAAAGCAGGCGAAGAAGGATCCCAGCCGGTATAACCTCTTGCCTCAAAAGTGGAACGAATACCTCCATTTGGAAAGGATGAGGCATCAGGTTCTTGTTGAACCAATGCAGATCCTTTGAATTTTTCTACTGCTTTACCACTATTCAAATCTATATCAAAAAACGAATCGTGTTTTTCAGCAGTTGTTCCTGTTAATGGTTGAAACCAGTGCGTATAATGAGTTGCACCTTTCGAAATTGCCCATGACTTCATGGCCGCCGCTACCTCATCGGCAGCATCTCGATCAATTTTTGATCCTGTTTGAATTGCGGTTGTAATTTTTAAATAGGCTTCAGGAGATAATAAGGAGCGCATCACCTCATCATTAAAGGTCATGCTTCCAAAATAATCTGTCACTTTTTCTGTGGGTACTTTTACTTGGGTGTTATGCCTTGTTTGAGCAAGGTCCAATGCTTTAAAACGATTGATTGCCATATTTTGTGAATTAATTTTAGTAAAAATAGCCATTTTTTGTAGGAATTAAAATCGATTATTTAAGTAAAATCGGGTTTAATTTGCTTGGATTTAATTTAATTTTTTGATGAATTTTAAAATTATGGTTTAAAATTCGATAAAAATTTTCTAAAAATTGTTGTTTTTACGAAAAACAGGTTTAATTTTGTATTAAATAATACCTAAAAAAGTATTTTTCAACAAAATCAAGTTTAAAAATGGCAAAGTCAAAATTAGAGTACATTTGGTTAGATGGTTATAAACCGACTCAAAGTTTACGTTCAAAAACAAAAATCGAAAACAATTTTAGCGGAAAGTTAGAAGATTGTGATATGTGGAGTTTTGATGGTTCATCTACTGAACAGGCTCTAGGTGGTTCTTCTGATTTATTATTGAGACCGGTTTTCATTTGTCCAGATCCTGCACGCAAGAATGGTTATTTGGTAATGTGTGATGTTTTAAATGCTGATAAAACTCCGCATGAATCAAACGGTCGTGCTACCATTCAAGATGATGATAATGATTTTTGGTTTGGTTTTGAGCAAGAATACTTCCTTTGGGATCCAGAAACAAATAAGCCTTTAGGATTCCCAGCTAATGGTTTCCCTGCACCACAGGGTCCATACTATTGTTCTGTTGGTGCATCGAATGCATTTGGTCGTGATATCGTTGAAGAGCATTTAGATCTTTGCTTAGAGGCAGGATTAAACGTTGAAGGTATCAATGCAGAGGTTGCAGCTGGTCAGTGGGAATTCCAGATTTTTGCTAAAGGTGCAAAAGAAGCTGGAGATCAAATTTGGGTAGCTCGTTATATTCTTGAGCGTTTAGGTGAAAAATATGGTGTTTCAATTAACTGGCATTGTAAGCCTTTAGGTGCTCTAGATTGGAATGGTTCAGGGATGCATGCTAATTTCTCTAATTCTGTATTAAGAACATGTGGAGATAGAAAAACATATGAAGCAATTTGTGATGCTTTTGCTCCTGTTGTAAAAGAACATATTGCAGTTTACGGTGCTGATAATCATTTACGTTTAACAGGTAAACATGAAACACAATCTATTGACCAGTTCTCTTATGGAATTTCTGATAGAGGTGCTTCAATTCGTATTCCAATCGTAACTGTTGAAAAAGGTTGGAAAGGATGGTTAGAAGATCGTCGTCCAAATTCGGCAGCAGATCCTTACAAAGTAGCATCTAGAATTATTAAAACTGTAAAATCAGCTAAAGTCTAATTAAGCAATTATATACTTTTATGAAAAATGGCGGGGAAACCCGCCATTTTTGTTTTAACTTTGCAAATCATTATGGAAAGAAAAGTTGCTTTTTATACACTTGGTTGTAAACTTAATTTTGCAGAATCCAGTGCCATTGCAAGATCTTTGGAACCAATTGGTTTTTCTAAAGTAGAGTTTTTGGAAGCTCCGGATTTGTATGTGATCAATACATGTTCTGTAACGGATCATGCAGATAAAAAGTGTAAAAAAGTTGTAAAAGAGGCTAAAAAAATAAATCCAAATGCAGTTGTTGCAATAATTGGTTGTTATGCTCAATTAAAACCACATGAAATTGTAGAAATTCCGGGAGTTGATTTGGTTTTAGGTGCTAATGAAAAGTTTAAATTGGCTGAATTAATTCAGCCATATTTAGAAAATCCTAGTTCTCAGCCTAAAATTATTGCTTCAGAAATTCGTTACGATTTAGATTACCACGCTTCTTATTCCTTAAATGATCGAACTCGTACCTTTTTGAAGGTTCAGGATGGTTGTGATTACCCATGCTCCTATTGTACGATACCATTAGCCCGTGGGCAAAGTAGGTCAGCCTCTATCAAAGACATAATGCCTTTAATTAAGGATATTTCAAAAAATGGTGTTAAAGAAATTGTCCTGACAGGAGTCAATATCGGAGATTTTGGAATTCAAAATGGCAAAAAACATGAAAGTTTTTTCGACTTGTTAAAAGCTATTGAAAACCAAAATGATTTGGATCGATTTAGGATTTCATCAATTGAGCCTAATTTATTAACCAATGAAATGATTGAATTTTTGTCATCTAGTCAAAAATTCGTTCCTCATTTTCACATTCCATTACAATCAGGTTCTAATGCAGTCTTGCGTTTAATGAAAAGAAGATATCAGCGTGAACTATATGCGGATAAAGTAGAAAAAATAAAACATTTGATGCCAAATGCTTGCATTGGTGTGGATGTAATTGTTGGACATCCTGGAGAAACACATGATTTGTTTTTAGAGACTTATGAGTTTTTAAATTTGTTAGATATTACTTATCTACATGTTTTTCCCTATTCAGAAAGACCTAATACCTATGCAGTTGAAATACAGCCTAAAGTAATTAACAGAGAAAAGACAGAACGTTCTAAAATGTTGCATATTCTTTCCGAAAAGAAAAAACGAGCATTTTATGAATCTCAATTAGGAAAGCTAGGTACAGTTTTGTTTGAAGAATCATCAGAATTAGGTATCATGGAAGGTTTTTCAGAAAATTATGTTCGAGTGACAGCACCCTATGATCCTCTGTTAATTAATACAATTCAACAAGTTAGATACCAATCCATTGATTCCAATGGGTTGATGAAATCAGATATTTTATTACAATTAGTATAAAAACAAAAAAGTCGGAATCTATGAGTTTCCGACTTTGTTTGAAACAAAACCACAAGAATCATTACTTGGGGTTGTATTTAGTAATTTTTTAGTTAATTGATTCGTCGTGTTGAGAAATATCTAAACCTAATTTTTCTTCTTCTTCAGTTACACGTAATGGAACCAAAGCATTTGTAATGATTAATAATAAATAAGATACACCAAATGCAAATACAGAAACTAAAACAAGTGCTAATAAATGTTTTAAAAATAATTCTGTTTCTCCATAAAATAAACCATTTGAGGTTACTGCAGCATTAACTGCGCTAGTGGCGAAAATACCTGTCATTAACATACCTACCATACCACCAACACCATGGCATGGGAAAACGTCTAATGAATCATCTAATTTAGAATTTAGTCTCCAGTGAGCGATAATATTTGAAATAATTGCGGCTACAACTCCAATAAATATGGCAACAGGTACTGTTACAAATCCAGAAGCAGGTGTGATTGCAACTAGACCGACTACCGCTCCAATACAAAAACCTAAAGCACTAACTTTTTTACCTTTTGTTACATCAAACAATACCCATGATAAACCCGCTGCAGCTGCTGCAACGTGAGTAGTTGAAAATGCTGTTACTGCTAAAGAAGATGCACCTACTGCTGATCCAGCATTGAATCCAAACCATCCAAACCATAGTAAACCAGTTCCTAATAGAACGTATGGAATGTTAGCTGGAGGTAAAATATTTGACTCGATGTGTGATTTTCTTCTTCTTAAATATAAAGCTCCTGCTAATGCTGCCCAACCTGCTGACATGTGTACAACTGTTCCTCCTGCAAAATCTAAAACACCTAAATTAAATAAGAAACCATCTGGATGCCATGTCCAGTGTGCCAATGGAGCATAGACAGCAATACAGAAAAGAATCATAAACAAAACGAAAGCTTTGAAATTGATACGTTCCGCCAAAGCTCCTGAAATCAATGCAGGTGTAATTACAGCAAATTTCATTTGGAAAAAAGCAAATAATGCAAATGGAATCGTGAATTTTAATTGATCAGCAGAACCTAAAGCTAATTTATGATCAAACACATGGTTGAACATAAAAAAGGTTCTAGGATCACCAATGAAACCACCTATCGAATCTCCGAAAGCCAATGAAAATCCGAAAATGATCCATATGACAGAAATTACTCCCATTGCAATAAAAGATTGCAACATAGTTGAAATAACATTTTTATGATTAACCATACCACCATAAAAATATGCTAGCCCTGGTGTCATTAATAATACAAGTCCTGATGCCACTAACATCCAAGCTGTATCTCCGGAATTGATACCTTCTGTTGGCATAGTTCCTGGTAAGTCGGTGAACAAGGCGATGATGGATAAACCGATCAACACCAATAAGGGTACCCAAGTTGATTTTGAATTTGCCATAATTTAAATGTTTGAATACTTGTTATGAAAGTTTTGTTTAAAATTTATAAATAAATACTGTGCCGAAAGTGGTTTGAGAACTAGAAGCTTTTCCATTACCATCTGTAAATTGCATGGTTTTGTATGCATCTGTTCTTAACTCAGGCTTGATTAATAAATGACCTTCAGCGGCTGTGAATGTCGCTGTTAAAGTAAAAGACTTTACATCAGTTCCTGAGGCATTTCCATCTGCATCGATGTATCTTAAAGCACGAGCGCCCGATGTATTGTCGAATATCTCGTATCTACCGCCTAAGCTAAATTTATCTGTGAAGGCGTAATTGCTATACAAAGCTACTCCTCCCCAAGTTTTATTACTCCCGACACTCCCTCCTCCTTGGAAGTCTCCTGTTTGTGATCCATAGGCTGCGTTTAAACCAATGAAATACTTAGAAGTAATTTGGTAGGATGTTGTTAAATCCAATAACTGGTAGCTACTTCCATCGTTATCATTCGATTCATCCGAAGTGATACCATTTACGTACACATTCCATCCTTCTTTTGGGGATACGAAATACTGAGCAATTAACCCTTTTGAGGAGTTGTTATCATTTAAATTGTCTACATTATTTACAACACCCAACATTAAGGAGGATTTATCTGAAAATGCGTAGGCTGCTTTAGCTCCTATATGGTAAAAAGGACCATTATTGAATAAATTTGATAATGAATAATTATAATTTACCGGAGCATCAATTACCTCATACCCAATATGAGTCCCAAATTGTCCAGCAGTGAAAGTTAGTTTATCGCTTGCTTTCCAATTGAAATATGCTTGTTTGATGGCAATTGCTGAGGTGGCTTTACCAGCCCCCAAAGGTCCGATAACGTTTCCATATTGACCAAGGTCTGCATTTGGTCCAAATGTTAAGTCTACTACCACGTCTGAACTTTTAGTGGCATACCCAAACTTTGTCTGAACTAATCCCAAAGAAAATTGACTGGATTTCTGGTCGAAAGCTCTTTCGTATCCTGAAACTCCAAGATTACTTCTGTTTGTTGGTGCATTACCATTAAATAAGTAGTAAGAGTCAACATAACCAGAAAAGGTAAATTTTGAACTTTCCGCTTCTTTTTCTTGTGCAAATCCGCAGAATGTTAAAGCAGATAAAACCAGGGTTGGTAAGGGATTTTTCATAGGCGTAATGTTTTTGTGTATAAAATGCTTGATTACTTGAACAAAGATTAACCACTTTTTTATTAATTCCAAACTTTTTGCATAAAAATTAAACCTATTTTTAATGATTTTACAAAAAATACAAAAAAATAGGATAAAAATTAAACCTATTTTTAATGTTTTTACAAAAAATATAATAAAATAAGTAAAAAAATGAAGTTGGTATTTTATAGGTAATAGGTAATAGGTAATAGATAATAGGTAAATAGGTAATAGATAATAGGTAAATAGGAACGGGTTATAATTAATAATTTACATTTGAATGGTTTTAGGAATAAAAAAAGGTTCAAGAATG
>JBEBDG010000051.1:0-11806 GCA_041157165.1 Bacteroidota bacterium | reverse complement strand
TAGATTTATTGTTGCGTGAGCGTGGTTTTGAATTTTATTGGGAATTACAGCGTAGAACAGATTTAATTCGTTTTGACAAGTATGAGAATGCATGGACAGAAAAATCAAATACGGACGTCAATAAACGCGTGTTCCCAATTCCGCAAACTGCAATTGATGGAGCATCCAACCTGACAGGGTATATGAAACAAAATCCTGGTTATTAAATTTTATTTTTTAATCAAGCTAATTTGGCACCCGAATTGGGTGCCATTTTTTTTATCTGTATTTTTGTAGCTTCATTAGAAAAATCAATTACATGAGTGCCATAGAACAGGAAATTGCCAAACGTAGAACCTTCGGAATTATTTCACACCCCGATGCAGGGAAAACCACTTTAACCGAAAAGCTATTGCTTTTTGGAGGTGCAATTCAAACGGCGGGTGCAGTAAAATCCAATAAAATAAAAAAAGGAGCAACTTCTGATTTTATGGAAATTGAGCGTCAAAGAGGTATTTCTGTGGCTACCTCTGTAATGACTTTTAATTATAATAATCTTAAAATAAATATACTTGATACACCTGGTCACAAAGATTTTGCCGAGGATACGTATCGTACCTTAACGGCTGTAGATTCGGTAATTCTTGTAATCGATTGTGTAAAAGGGGTGGAGGAGCAAACTGAACGTTTGATGGAAGTTTGTCGAATGAGAAGTACTCCTGTGATTATTTTTATCAATAAAATGGACCGTGAAGGACAAAATCCTTTCGATTTATTAGATGAATTGGAACAAAAATTAAATATTAACGTTCGTCCGTTGACTTGGCCAATCAATATTGGTTCCAATTTTAAAGGGGTTTACCATTTATTAGACAAATCCCTGAATTTATTTTCAGCCAATAAAACTAAAATAGAAAAAGATGTTGTTTCAGTAGACATCAATTCTTCAGATTTAGACCTAAGAGTTGGAGAAAGAGATGCAGCTCAATTAAGAGAAGATGTTGAATTGATTGATGGTGTTTATGAACCATTTGATCGTGAGCAATACTTGAAAGGGGAAATCGCACCAGTCTTTTTTGGCTCGGCTGTGAATAATTTTGGTGTTCAGGAATTATTGGACACATTTACTAAAATCGCCCCAGCGACGCAGGCCCGTCAAACAGATGTTCGTGTGGTGCAACCAACTGAAAAGAAATTCACAGGCTTTGTATTTAAAATTCATGCCAATTTAGATCCCAAACATAGAGACCGAATTGCATTTTTACGTATTTGTTCCGGTACTTTTGAGCGTAATACCTTTTACCAGCATATACGTTTGAAGAAAAATGTGCGTTTCTCTAATCCGTACAATTTCATGGCCCAGGATAAAGAAGTGGTAGAGGAAGGTTTTCCAGGAGATGTGGTAGGTTTATATGATACGGGTAATTTTAAAATTGGAGATACTTTAACGGAGGGTGAGGTTTTAAACTATCAGGGGATACCAAGTTTTTCACCTGAGATATTTAAAGAATTGATCAATTTAGATCCAATGAAATCTAAACAATTGGAAAAGGGAATTGAACAATTAACGGATGAGGGAGTGGCACAATTGTTTACTCAACCTCAATTAGGAAATCGTAAAATTGTAGGCACGGTTGGTGATTTACAATATGAAGTTATTCAATATCGTTTAGAGCATGAATATGGTGCAAAATGTAGGTTTGATGGCATGCCTATCACGAAAGCATGTTGGATAACTGCAGAGGATCCTAAAAAATTAAATGAATTTGTTCGATTAAAAGGTCAACAAATTGCCCAGGATAAAGATGGTAATTATGTGTTTTTGGCAGAGTCCGACTGGATTTTACGAATGAATCAACAGAATAACCCCGATGTAACTTTTCATTTTACATCGGAGTTTAAATTATCTTAAACCAATCCCAAATCCACTTGAATCCTTTTCACTTTTTGTTGCAAGGCTTCAAAAGTGCTAAAGAATGCTTCTTTTGATTTTAATGTTTCGTTCACTGAAACATAGAATTTGATTTTTGGTTCTGTTCCAGATGGTCTCGCACTTACTTTAGAGCCATCTGCCAAAATTAATTGTATAACATTGGATCGCTCAATTCCAAGTCCTACAGGAATTGGGGCTTTCTTTCCTGTAAGCAAATCGGTTGCCTCTAGTCCATCATAATCTAAAACCTTTACCGGTTGTACTCCAGCAACGCTGGCAGGTACGTTGGAGCGTAAATTCACCATCATTTGTTGAATTTCCTCTGCGCCTGCTTTACCTTTTTTAGTTAATGAAATTAAACCTTCGTAATAGAAATTGTTTTCAAGGTACATGTCGGCTAAAAAGTCGAATAAGGTTTTTCCTTGGTTTTTGGCATAAGCGGTCAATTCAGCAATCATTGCGCATGAAGCAACAGCATCTTTGTCTCTTACGGCATCTCCAATGAGATACCCATAGGATTCTTCTCCACCTCCAATGAATTTTTCTTTTCCTTCTAACTCACGAATAACTTGAGCAATGTATTTGAAACCAGTTAGCGTATTATAACATGGAACGCTTTTACTAGCACACATCTTATCGATTAAATCAGTTGTCACAATTGTCTTTGCAACAAATTCTTTTCCGGTTAATTTTCCATTTTCTTGATCAACTTTTAAAAGATAATATAAAATTAGGCTAGCCATTTGGTTACCATTCAACAGTTGCCATTGTCCATCCGGACGTTTCACTGCCGCACCTACGCGGTCTGCGTCTGGATCGGTTGCAATAACTAAATCAGCATCTATTTCTTTGGCCTTGTTTAAGGCTAAAGTCATGGCCTCTTGCTCTTCTGGATTTGGATAAACAACTGTTGGAAAATTACCATTTGGTTCGGCTTGTTCTTTCACTACCGTTACCGCCTCGAATCCTAATTTTTCCAATGCAGCAGGTACCAGGGTAATTCCCGTTCCATGGATGGGTGAATATACAATTTTGAGGTCTTTTTGGGCTTTTATTACTTCCGGTTGGCGGCAATTATTAGAAATAGTTTCTAAATAGGCCTCATCAATTTCTGGACCTAACATATGGAGCAATTGATCATTTCCTTTGAAATGAATGTCGTTTACGGAGGCAATGGCATTTACTTCATTGACAATATTTTTATCATGAGGTGCCACTACTTGAGATCCATCTCCCCAATAGGCTTTGTAGCCATTGTATTCTTTTGGATTGTGAGAGGCGGTGATTACGATTCCGGCCTGGCAGCCTAAATAACGCACTGCAAACGACAATTGTGGGGTTGGTCGAAGGGCAGGAAATAGGTAAACCTCAATACCATTCGCAGTAAAAATATCAGCAGCAATCCGACAAAATTCAGGAGAATTGTTTCTAGAATCATGCGCAATGGCCACCTTTATGCTTTGATTTGGAAGTACTTTGTTTAAATAATTGGCAAAACCTTGTGTGGCCCCTCCAACCGTATATTTATTCATTCGATTGCAGCCTACCCCCATTTCACCACGCATACCCCCCGTACCAAATTCTAGATTTTTATAAAATGAATCGGTTAGGGCAGTATTGTCATTTGCCTCAATTAATTGATTGATCTTCGCTTTTGTTTCGGCATCATAGGCTCCATTTAGCCAATTTTCTACATTTTTTTGGGCCGTTGCATCTGATAACTGAATCATATGTTAATTCTTTTTAATCCTATTATAGTAATAATTATCCCAGAGAGCCTTCGAGTTTCAAAGGTTCCTGAGCTTGTCGAAGGGCGCTTCGCTCGACCTCAGGCTCCTTTGTATTTTACAATTCACAATTTAACTTTCAACTCTCAACTTTCAACTTTCAACTTTCAACTCTCAGCTCCCCCTCAAACACTTTCTTTGCTGGTCCTGTAAGAAAAATATCCTTATAGCCTGTAGCATTGTTTCCATTGAATTTTACGGAAAGAAATCCACCGAGGGTCTCTATTTGTACAGGGCTTTTAAGTTTTAATTGTTCATGTGCGATCAAGGCTGCGGCTGTTACGCCAGTACCGCAGGAATAGGTTTCATCTTCTACCCCTCTTTCATAGGTTCTAACAAAAATGGAATTCTCTCCATTTTGTTCCAAAAAATTAACATTAGTTCCATTTTGATGGGCGTAAATGGTAGAATTTCTAATCTCTTTGCCTATTGAATAAACATCTGTTTCGTGGATATTGGAGGCAATGATAACATGGTGTGGTGACCCTGTATTGGTAAAAAAGTCTTTCCCCTGGGAAGCAACGTGCTTTACATCTTGCATTTTAAGGGAGATTTTTTCGGGATCTATGAAAGCTTCATGCGGACCATCTACTGCGATAAAATTGGCAACTGTTTGAACGATTCCTAAATCGGACGCAAAACGAACAAGGCAACGGCCTCCGTTGCCACACATTGTACCTAAACTACCATCAGAATTGTAATAAACCATCGCAAAATCATATCCATCGGCATTTTGTAAAAGCATCAGGCCATCTGCACCAATGCCAAATCGTCTATGGCAAAGATGAGCAATTTGTTCTTTGCTTAGCTGAAAGGATTGGGTGCGGTCATCGATTACAATAAAGTCGTTTCCTGTACCTTGGTATTTATAAAAGTGCATGATTGGCTTTTTTACTAATTTACTATTTTTTGTTTAAAAGTGGTAAATATCTTTCGTTAATAACGGATAAATGATGTTTTTCATGACCGGCAATCATCCAAAGTAGGGCTCTTGCACTGACCATTTGTCCATTTGCAGAACCCATTTGACTCAGGTGGCGTTCATCTAATGTTTCAATCAATGCCAAAGTAGCTGTTCGATTGGCAAAATAATATTGAATCAATTGATTGGCGCTCAAAGAATCAAATTGTGCATGTTGTACGTACAAGTTTTCGTCGAAACCAGGTAAGGCATTGGTTTCTCCTCTCGCGATAGAAAGTGAACGGAAGGAAAATATTTTTTCGGTATCGGCTAAATGCCCAATGAGTTCTTTAATTGACCACTTGTTTTCTTCGTATCGGAAAGTAAGCTCTTGATCGTTTAAACTTTCGAATATATTCAAAACAAATAGTTCGTTTTTTTTCAATTCTTCAATGAGCGTGTCTGAAGGACTAAAATTCAGATATTCAGCAAAATAGCTTGTTTTTGGGTATTCAGTAATAGCAGGAGGATTCATTTTTTTGTAAAAATTTTACCTAAAGGTATTGCAAAAATGGATAAAATGCCTAATTTTGTGCCACGTTTTAGACGAAGGTTTGGTAGTTCAGTTGGTTAGAATACATGCCTGTCACGCATGGGGTCGCGGGTTCGAGTCCCGTCCAGACCGCCAAAGTTTAAAGTAAAAGCCTGTAAATTTTTAATTTACAGGCTTTTTAATTTTAAAAAACTATTCTAGTTTTTAGGTTTCTCGTTATGGTTTACTAATTAGATTTTCATTTGAAATATGACCTAATGTTTGATTTGATGTGTATCACGGACACTACTAAAAGTTAAAGCCAACATTTTCCAACTTATTCCTTGTTTTTGATACACTTCAGTTACAGTAAATTCGGTTATGGCTACAGTACCTCTTACCAATGCATCTAAAGTAATTCGATTCCAAACGATAGCCATTTCATTTGATATCTCTACTGCTGAATCATGTATGGTTGCTTTTTTATACCAAATAGAACCTGATTTAATAATTTCCAATTCTTCATCTTTCTTCCATGTACCACTCATGTGAACAAACTTTGATTTTGCATCAAATAAATTGGCTAATTTATCCACATCTTTATCTGCCATCCATTGCCATTTATCTTTTGATAATTGTAGAACTGCCTGCTCGTCGGTTGTCTGAGCAGTTTGAGCATAGTTGAGATGAACACTAAGCAAACTAACTAATAATATAAAAAGTGTCTTTTTCATTTGTTTTTTGATTAATTAAAGTACAAATTTCATGTTATTAAAAATATTTACAATTACATAAATTACTGAATTTTCTACCATTTTTACTCTTCCTATTTATAAGGATGTATCAAGCTAATTGCTTTTGCTTAAATTTGGTACAAATCATAAACTGATATGCAAATAACGTATCCTATTACAGATTTGGCAAAATACAATGCCGACAATAATCATCCAACTTTACATCCTTTAGTAAGCGTTATTGATTATTCCAAAGCATCTATTCGGCAATGGGGCGAAGTTTCTAGTATTAAATTTCAATATGGATTGTATTGCATTTTTTTAAAGGATATAAAATGTGGAGATTTGGTGTATGGAAAACAGCATTATGACTACCAGGATGGAACTTTAGTATTTTTTGCACCTGGACAATTTGCCATTATGGAAAATCCTAAAGAGCCTTATCAACCGAAAGGTTATGGATTAATTTTTCATCCGGATCTGTTTCGGGGTAATCCTTTGGCCAAGCGGATTTTTGAATCTAATTTTTTTAGTTATAAAACCAATGAGGCCTTACATATTTCAGAGCAAGAACGTGAGATTGTGTTAAATTGTTTTGAAAAAATCAAATTAGAACTTTCGCGGCCCTTAGACAAGCACAGTAAAAAATTAATAAATTCTAATATTGAATTATTTTTGAATTATTGCGATCGTTTTTATGATCGTCAATTTATTTCTAGGGAACATATCAACAAAAGTATCATAAGTAAGTTTGAAGGCCTAGTGGATCAATTTTTTGCTTTCAAAAAAACGCAAACCGAAGGTTTGCCCTCTGTCGCTTTTTTCGCCCAGGAACTTAATTTATCGCCCAATTATTTTGGTGATTTGTTCAAAAGAGAAACGGGTCAATCTGTTAAAGATTTTATAGTAATGAAATTGATAGACCAAGCAAAAGTAAGAATATTCGAATCCAACAAAACCGTTAATGAAATAGCATACGAATTGGGTTTTAAATATCCTCAACATTTTACACGTCTGTTTAAACAAAAAGTAGGCGTGAGTCCTAAAGAATTTAAATATTCAAACAATTAAAGCTAAATGCAAGTTGTAAAATTAAATAATGGCATTGAAATGCCAATTTTAGGTTTTGGAGTTTTCCAAATTGCAGATTTGGTTGTATGTGAGCAGTGTGTTCAGGATGCAATTGAAGTTGGTTATCGATTAATTGATACTGCAGCTTCTTATGGAAATGAAGAAGCAGTTGGAAATGCCATTCGCAACTCAGGTGTGGCAAGGCAAGAATTATTTATAACTACCAAATTGTGGATTAAACAATTTGGATTCGAGGAGACCTTGAAAGCATTTGATGAATCCATGAAAAAATTACAATTGGATTATTTGGACCTCTACCTCATTCACCAACCATATGGAGATATTTATGGAGAATGGCGTGCCATGGAGAAATTATATAAAGAAGGTCGAATAAGGGCAATTGGAGTAAGTAATTTTCAGCAAGATCGAATTGTTGATTTAATGAATTTCAATGAAATTACACCAGCAATCAATCAAGTTGAATTGCATCCTTTTCAACAACAAATTCTAAATCAAGAATTTTTGGCAGAAAATAGCGTGCAGATTCAATCATGGGCGCCATTTGCCGAAGGTAGAAATCAACTTTTTGAAAATGAAATTTTAAAAAATATTGCCTTTAAACATCAAAAAAGTATTGCTCAGGTGGTTTTAAAATGGTTGGTGCAAAGAGGAGTAATCGTAATTCCTAAAACCGTACAAAAGCAACGCATGATTGAAAATTTCTCCATTTTTGATTTTGAATTAGACGTGAAAGATATGGAACTAATTAAAGGTTTAGATCAAAATGCGAGTAGCTTTTTTGATCATAGAGATCCTGCCATTGTCAAATGGATGGGAACTTATAAAAGATAAGATTTGAATTTTGTAATTTTTTATTTGATTCACATAATTATTCGAAGTTAAAATTGTGCAAATTTGTAGATGATTAATTCCAATTAACATAAAATGCTATGGCAAACTACCAATTAAAAGTAAATGGAAAAACATTGAGTGTAAATGTGGATCCAACAACACCTGTTTTGTGGGTTTTAAGGGATCATCTTGATCTTGTTGGAACTAAATATGGGTGTGGAGTGGGTTCATGTGGTGCTTGTACCATTCACCTGAATGGTCGCGCACTTAAATCATGTCAATTACCTGTTTCTGCTGTTGGGGCACAGGAAATTACAACTATAGAAGGACTTTCAGAAACGGGAGATCATCCTGTTCAAAAGGCATGGTTGGAATTGGATGTAGCACAATGTGGGTATTGCCAGACTGGACAAATCATGGCAGCGGCCTCTTTATTGAAGTCGAAACCAAAGCCAACTGATGAAGATATCGACAATTTTATGAGTGGAAATATATGTCGCTGTGGTACTTATAAAAGAATCAAAGCTGCTATTAACAAAGCAGTAGAAACCTCTAAATAATCAAATCATGGAAAATACTAATAACAAATACGATAGACGTTCTTTCCTAAAAATATCCTCTCTCTCTGGTGGAGGTTTAATGATTGGATTTAGCTGGTTGGCCAATTTAGTGCCAAATGAGGCCCTGGCAGCAGAGGTAGCCGCAAGTTCAGAGGGGGTCCTTTTAACTGGTTTTATTAAAATTACACCAGATAATAAAATTACTTTATTCTCTCCAAATCCTGAATTTGGAACCAATGTGATGACCTCTCTTCCAATGATGATCGCGGAAGAATTGGAAGTAGATTGGCAATCTGTTCTGGTTGAGCAAGGAGATTACGATACACCACGTTTTAAAAACCAATTTACGGGAGGAAGCAATGCAATGTCGCAAGCATGGATTCCTTTGCGAACAGCCGGGGCAACTGCACGTCAATTATTATTGCAAGCTGCAGCCAATCAGTGGAATGTTCCAACAACCGAATTAAAAGCTGACAAAGGAATAATCACCCATTCTGCAACTGGAAAAACTGCTACATATGGTTCTTTAGCTGCTTCTGCTTCTAAACTACCTGCACCATCTAATGTAACATTGAAAAAACCAGGAGAATTTTCGTTGATTGGTACTCCACAAAAGAACAAAGTGGGGAAGGATATTGTGAGTGGACATTCTTTGTTTACTTTGGATTATAAGCACAAAGATATGATGATTGCCATGGTTATTCATCCACCCGCATTCGGTTTGGAATTACAATCATTTGATGCAACGGAGGCTTTGAAAATGCCAGGAATTAAAAATGTATTTTCATTTGAAGTCTATAAGGAGGATTATGAGCGGGCTGGCTTTGATACCCGAGCTTTCAATAAATTAATTGCCGTGGTAGGAAATTCTACCTGGGAAGTGATGAATGCCCGAAAAAAGGTAAAAGCTGAGTGGGTACCAATCCAAACCAAAAAAGAAATAGTTGCAGCATGGGGACGTAAAAAAGAAGAGATAGTACCAGCAGGACTCGAAAGCACCGAGCAGCATCTCAAAACAATGTATGAAATGCAGCAAAAGCCTGCAAAATTATTGCGCAAAGATGGAAATCCGGAAGAGGCTTTCGCGAAAGCAAAAAGGGTCCTAGAACGTACTTACACTGCGCCATTCTTGGCTCACAACCCAATGGAGCCTATTTCCTGTTTTGCGCACATTACCCCTGAAAAAGCCTATTTTGTGGCACCTATTCAGATTCCGGAAATGATGAAACAAAATCTTTTGAAGAATTTGGATCTAAAGGAGGGTCAAATTGAAATGAAATTGGCCCGTATGGGAGGAGGCTTTGGTAGAAGAGCTTATGGACATTATATTGTGGAGGCCGGACATATCTCCAAAAAAATGAATGCGCCGATTAAGCTCATTTACACTCGTGAAGATGATATGACCAATGGAATATATCGTCCATCCTATATGATTACGTATCGAGCAGCTATCGATGAAAATAATCAAGTGACAGCCTTTGGGATAAAAGGGGGAGGTATACCAGAAGGAGCCATCCATGAAAATAGATTTCCAGCTGGTGCTTTTGACAATTATATGGCAGAGGGTTGGGAGATTCCTTCCAATATCACCATTGGAGCTTTCAGAGCGCCAGGTTCTAATTTCAATGCAAGTGCCGAACAATCCTTTTTAGATGAATTAGCTGAAACTATTGGCAAGGATCCTTTGGATTATCGCATAGAATTACTAAAACGCGCTAAGGCAAATCCAGTGGGTAAGCGTAATGAATATGATGCTAACCGATACCTTGGAGTATTGGAATTAGTAAAAGAAAAATCAAATTGGAATTCACCTGCCAATAAAAATAACAAAAGAGGCGTGGCTGCCTATTTTTGTCACCGTTCCTATGCTGCTCATGTGATTGATGTGAGCATTAAAGATGGACAACCAGTGGTAGAAAATGTGGTATCTGCATTAGATTGTGGTTTTGTGGTGAATCCAGAAGGAGCCAAAAACATGGTTGAGGGTGCCGTAATTGATGGAATAGGTAATGCCCTTTATGGCAATTTGAAATTCGAAAAAGGGGCAACTGTTCAAAAGAATTTAAATCAATACCGTATTATTCGTCACAGAGAAGCGCCTAAGAAAATTGATGTACATTTTGTTCAAAATACCATTGAGCCAACAGGATTAGGCGAGCCGCCTTTCCCGCCTGTGTTTGCAGCATTGGCAAATGCATTGTATAAAGCTACTGGAAAGCGTTTGTATCATCAACCTTATATCAACGAAATAAACAAAGCATAATTGATGAGAAAAGTCCTATTTATCGTTTGTTTCATTTTGGGATTTTCTTTTACCAAATTACATGCACAAAATCCTTCTATTCAAAGGGGAAAAGCGATTTATGCAACTTATTGCCAGTCGTGCCACATGGAAGAAGGGGAGGGAGTAGAAAGTGTATTTCCTCCTTTGGCTAAAACCAATCGCTTAGGTGATGTCAATAAATTGGTGAAGATTGTTCGTAACGGGATGAGTGGAGAAATTTCTGTAATGGGAGTAAAATATAATGCAGAAATGTCTTCTGTTGATTTAAATGATCAGGAGCTGACCGATGTGTTGAATTATATCCGAAATTCATGGGGGAACAAAGCCCCCATGATATATGATATTCGGAAATGATTTTAATCTAAGGAAAAGTCTGAACTACTATTTTTCTTTCCATTTGGTAGGCGATTAAATAACCTTTTTGATTTCCTATAATTACCGGATAGGAGCAATCCACACCTTTTTGGCTCAATAAAATAGTAGTAATTTTGCTATTATTTTGTTGAGCCATTTTTATTTGCTTAAAAAACTGCTCACCTTCTTGTGTTATTTCAGCATATACCAAGGCGGTTTTGGCTTCTGAATTTGTTCCCAATTGTGGCATTCTATATTGTTCTCCTTTTAAATGCAAAAGGATTTGTTTGTTGCCCACTTGAATCCATTTAATGCCATTGCCACTTTCGGCTCCTGTGTAATAGGCTGCTTGTAATCCTTGATTGGATGTGGCTAAACTAGGACCAGCATGCGGACAGGCATTCACCTTCCAATGATCTTCATATAAAGTAGCAGGTTTACTAAATGTCATTCCGAAATCAGATGAGCGAATAAAGCCCATGTCGCGCTCTCCTTTGTCATTCAAATCGCGATATACAAGGGCCATTTCTCCATTTTCACTAGCAATGGCATCAATCCTGCAACATTCACAGGTTTGTTCATCCAAAATGCGCATTTCTCCAAATCCTTGACTAGGCTTTGTGGTCGCATATACCAAGGTCCTCCCATTTGGACCAACTTTTACATCTAACCACAATGCCCCCACTTCTCCGTTGGCAAGCGGGATGATTTTTCCAAAACTATGTGAAAGCCCCGCGGTGGTATCCTGATGAATGGTTTGTGCTTTAGACCATTTACCTGCTCGTTCCATGGCATACATTAAATCGCCACTGAATCGTG
>JBEBDG010000050.1:0-11831 GCA_041157165.1 Bacteroidota bacterium | reverse complement strand
GTATTTTTTTGTCTGAAGGCAATTAATTCAAAATCGCCCCACTCCGTAGGCATTTCAACCCCAATTTCTCTAGTGATTAAAGATTCTGTTTTTAATCGATACTCGATTAAATCTTTAATTGTTACTAATTTTAATTGATGTTCATCAGCAATTTTCCGGAGATCTGCCAATCTAGCCATTTCTCCATCTGGCTTCAAAACCTCACACAACACACCCGAGGGCTGAAATCCTGCTAATTTAGCAAAATCCATAGCGGCCTCCGTATGACCTGTCCTTCGCAAAACGCCCTCATCCTTACTTTTGAGAGGAAAAATATGTCCTGGTCTACCTAAATCACTTGGTTTGGTCGAATGATCAACCAATGCTTTTATGGTTTTTGCGCGATCTGAGGCAGAAATACCAGTGGTACATCCATGACCCAGCAAATCAACCGAGACGGTAAAAGGCGTTTCATGAGAAGTAGTATTTTGTTCCACCATCATCTCCAAACCCAATGCATTACACCTGTCTTCAGTCAATGAAACACAAACTAAACCTCTGCCAACCGTAACCATGAAATTGACCATCTCTGGTGTAATAACTTCAGAAGCACAAATAAAGTCTCCTTCATTTTCTCTGTCTTCATCATCGGCAACAATTATTATTTTGCCCTGACGAATGTCCTCAATTGCATCTTCGATTCGGTCTAACCTTATTTTATCCACCTGCATTATATATTTTAAAACGAAAACACAAAGTTAATTAGAAATAGTTCCCTTTTTACCTACCTTTGCAATTAATATCGAATGTAAGAATGTCAATTATCGTTTCTGGACTTTCAAAGACTTATCAAAATCAAAAAGCGGTCGATCAAATTAGCTTTGAGCTTCATAAAGGAGAGATTGTAGGATTTCTTGGTCCAAATGGAGCTGGTAAATCCAGTACACTAAAAATGATGATTGGACTTATTTCAAAGGATTCGGGAACAATTGAAATCAATGGCTTACGAATTCCTCAAGACTCAGAAAAAATCAAAAAACAAATTGGATTTTTAGCGGAACATAATCCCATGTACCAAGACATGTATGTTCGAGAATTTTTAGCATTTGTTGGAAAAATTCATCAAATAAAAGATTTAAATAATAGAATAAATGAAATTATTCTGTTAACAGGGTTGGAAAAGGAGTGTCATAAAAAAATCAATCAACTTTCAAAAGGATTTCAACAGAGGGTTGGTATTGCACAGGCCATCCTACATAATCCGCCCATTTTGATATTGGATGAACCCACAAGTGGCTTAGACCCAAATCAAATGCTTGAAATCAGAAACTTGATTAAAAGAATAAGTGCGAATAAAATTATTTTATTTTCATCTCATATCCTTTCAGAAGTAGAGGCTATTTGTGACCGAATTCTACTGATCAATAAAGGAAAATTAGTTGCTGATGAAAAAACATCTAATATTATCTCTAAACCTGGTGGATTAACTAAATTCTTTGAATCAAAAACAAATTGATTAATTTAGTTCAAATGAATCGGCATCTAAAAATGCCGGAAAATTTTTTCTAAAATTTTCTAAATCCTTCTTTTTAATTTCTACTGTTTGAATGGAAGGTTGATCATGTAAATCAAGAAGAATATTTCCTTTGTAATCAATCATTGCAGAATCTCCTTGATACGTCAATCCATTGCCATCCGTTCCAATAATATTCACTCCTGCAACAAAACTTAAATTTTCAATAGCTCTTGCCTGCAACAAAGTTTTCCATGCATTGGCTCTTGCAGCTGGCCAATTGGC
Organism: Bacteroidota bacterium; assembly: GCA_041157165.1. Classification (GTDB taxonomy): domain Bacteria; phylum Bacteroidota; class Bacteroidia; order Cytophagales; family Spirosomataceae; genus Sandaracinomonas. Next base: position 10,054 of record JBEBDG010000050.1, on the reverse strand, counting down.
AATAAATACCGCTAAATCATATTCATTTTGACGATTACGAATCCATACAGGGAAACGTAAATCATAGCAGACAAATAAGCCAATAGTAAATCCTTTGAAAGAAATAACTTTTCGATTTTCCCCTGCAGTATACACATTGCCTTCCTCGCCCATGCGAAACAAATGCTTTTTATCATAAAATGAAATGCTTCCATCAGGAAAAACAGCCAACAATCGGTTAAAATATTGTCCCGAATCTTTGATTTTTATACTTCCTACTACCAATGAATTGAGTCGTTTCGACATCAATTGCATCCACTTTACAGAAGGACCATTCATTAGTTCCGCCTGATGTATATTGATAGAAAACCCTGTGGTAAACATTTCGGGCAATATAACCACATCCGTTTGATTGATGAGCGTAGTTAATGCTTCTTCTAAAGCCGAACAATTTGCGATAGGATTTTCCCAAACTAAAGGAGTTTGAACTAAAGTAATGCGTAAGGATTTAGTTGAAACTTCTTCCATCAATTTATCTATTTGTTGATAAATGAATAATAAAGTTTAATCTTAGTTTTGAAAGAATTTAAAGCAACATAATTAATTTGATCCCCAACAAATCCATATTCTGAACTAGAAATAGCAGAAATTTCTGGAGTAATTAATATTTCATCCGATAATTCTCGACCAGATAAAATATTTTGAACCAAAGAGGTAATATTAAAGCTATAAGATTTACTTGCTGAATTATAACTAACTGTATTAACACCTGTTGCTCCTTCTGAAAGAAAATAGGATAAGCCATAAACGCTACGAAGAGGCCTATTAGCACCTGGATTTCCCCTTGTCAGCGATAATTTATCAAGCAACAAAGACGCGGGCACATCGGAGCTAGGCTCAACAATTAATTCCGCCTTGTTTACAGCAATGTATTTATTATTTTTTAATTTATTTAAATACGGAATTTTCAATTTAGTTGCTAAACCCAAACCATTCTGAACAAAGGTTTTGTTGTTACTTAGTTTTGAATCAATTTGTTGACCATTCGCTTTTAGATTAGACAATAAACTACCAGATCTATCGGCCTTAAACTGATTATACTTTGCTAAAACTTCTGATTGTGAATACGTTGAAAGTGCAAAATAGAATGGAACAACATATTTATTGGTGTCGCCCGGCGTGGTGTATCGCAAATCAATTCGTGAAGAATTAGATATGAAACTTAAAACAGCACCGTTAGGGGCTGAGTTGTTTTCAAAATATAAACCCTTAAATACTTTTCGAAAGGAGGAACCTCCAGCTTTTGTTTCTGCATTGGCAGAATAGGACATCAACTCTTTTCCTAATTCCTTGGAAAGGTCTATGATCAATGTATCCATTAAGATAGTGTCTCCATCAGCTACAAATCGCTTAATAGGACGAGGATAAAAAGAAACAGTCTTTAATGGCTGGGCTTCATATCCTTTTACAGAATTACTAAAATAAGGAACTAATCTAGACAAGGTGTCTGTTAATTTATAGATTTTCATCGTCTGTAATTTAGTCGTATCACCCCGGTAAGAGGAGTAAACTAAATACATTTTTGCAGAACCTAAAATTGAATTTTCCTTGGCATTCAAGGTATCCACATTACTTATTTGAGTATAAAAATTTGAAGAGATTTGACCAATATTAGGATCAGTCAAAGAACCAAATAAAAATGCACTTGGACCACTCGTGTACGTAGAGTCTAATTGAATCGTTGAGGAATTAATAGAAAGAGTATCCGTGTAATTTAAGCCTAACTCAACACTAAATAAATCTGAACCAATTTCCTTAGCAGTATCACAACTATTTAACAAAAAGGTTAGTAAAAAAATGCTGTTAATTGCCAGCCAATTCCAAGTACACTTTTTCGAAAAATTCGATATCATTTTCGGCAATATTTTGATGAGCTTTATCTTTAAATTCATTTACTACCACATTTATGCGGTCTTCTGTGTTTTCTAAGGAAACAATACAATCAGCATATTCAGAACCAATTCTTATGAATGATTCATAATTTCCAGTTGCTAAACTTCCCAAGGTATCATTTTCCAAATCTCCAATTTTTACTTTATCGTATAAATCTTCTTTATCGAACGTAAAATCAAAGGAAGAATTGTGTGGAGAGAAAATTGTTTTTGAATCCTTAAAAATAGGGTGATTTCTAAAATGTGTTGAAATGTACAATGGTACTAAACTAGACATCCAATCGTTGCAGTGAATTACATCTGGAGACCATCCTAATTTTACGACCGTTTCAAGCGCTCCTTTGCAAAAGAAAATTGCCCTTTCATGGTTATCATCAAAAAAAGCGCCTTCCTTGTCTGTCAAAACAGATTTTCTTTGAAAATAATCTTCGTTATCGATAAAATATACCTGTAATTTTGCTGCAGGAATACTTGCCACTTTAATCGTTAGAGGTTTGTCTTCCTCTCCCATCGGAATCGTAATACCTGATAAACGAACCACCTCGTGAAGTCTATTTTTTCGCTCATTGATCAATCCAAATCTTGGAACAAGAATTCTAATTTCCATCCCACGATCTTGCATGGCAGTTGGTAAATTCCTGACAAAATCTGCAATTCTTGAGGTATTTAAAAATGGATCTACCTCGCTTGACACATAAAGAATTCGCATAATTGGCTATTCTGTTTAATAAATGAGCACACTGACCCAAAAAACAATGCAAAATTACAAAAAAATACTCAATACTCATTCATTTATTTTAAAATACCTCTTATTTTAGCCTTTTGATAAATTCTAATTTTTTGAAATCAACCATTAAATATCTATTTTCAACGCTTTTAGCCATTGCTCTTCTTTATTGGGCATTTTCATCTAGCAACTTAAGTTGGAACGATTTATCTCAAACGCTAGCCTCAGCAAATTACACTTGGGTCGGACTTTCCATTATCATATCCATCATCGCCCATTATTTGAGGGCTATTCGTTGGAATCAGTTATTGGCAGTTATGCATTATAAGCCAGGTACCATTCGAACATTCTCTGCTGTATTAATCGGATATTTTGCCAATTTTATCATTCCTAGAATGGGAGAAGTTTCGCGATGTGGGTCTTTGCAAAAAACAGCTGAAATACCATTTGAAAAATCTTTTGGCACTGTGATTACCGAAAGAATCGTCGATCTTTTATGCCTAGCAATTGTGCTTGGCATCAATTTATTGATTGAATTTGAACCATTAAAAAATTACCTTTTTCCTAATTTACATTTGCCAGGAAATTCTATTTTAATTGCCTTTGCAATACTCCTTTTTATTTCGGTACTGCTTGTCAGAAAATATAAAAATTCCTTTTTCTTATATGTAAATTCAAAAAAAGAATCCTCCAAAATAATCAAACTCTTAATTGGATGGATAGATGGAATTAAATCGATTTTATTAGTAAAAAATCCATTACTTTTTATTTTATATTCAATTGGTATTTGGCTTTGCTATTATTTAAATGCATATATTCTTTTATTGGCATTTCCTGAATCCATGAGTCTTGGACTTGGTGCAGCAGTAACTATTTTAGTTATGGGTTCTTTTGGAATGACAATGCCCACCCAAGGTGGAATTGGAGCCTATCATAGTTTAGTTGGTTCTACTTTGGTTTATTATGGAATTCAAAAAACCAATGCTGCTGCATTGGCTACTTTTTTCCACGGAACTCAAATGATTTCTATATTGTTATTGGGTGGATTAAGTTTTTTAATTACCTTAATTTTACCAAAAATTAACTCCTTTGAAAACAAGTAGTGATAAAATAGTAAATGCTGAAGAAGCGCTTAAAATTAGAAGCAATTGGAAAATAAGCAACCAAAAGATTGTTTTTACCAATGGTTGCTTTGATATCCTACATTTAGGACATGTAGATTATTTGGAAAAAGCTCGACAAACAGGCGATAAATTAATCCTTGGCCTAAATACAGATGCCTCTGTAAAAAAATTAAAAGGGCCAAGCCGTCCAATCAATAACGAATATGCCCGGGCACGAGTTTTGGCTGCACTTGAATTTGTAGATTTAGTAATTTTATTTGCTGAGGAAACTCCTTTAGAATTAATTAAATACCTTCAACCTGATATTCTTGTTAAAGGAAATGATTATTCTATCGAAACGATTGTTGGCGCAAAAGAAGTACTAGCAAATGGAGGAGAGGTGAAAACGATAGAACTTGTACCAGATTATTCTACAACAAAAACGATTGAAGTAATAAGTAAGAATTCAAAAAAATAACTCATAACTCTAAATTCATCATTAAAAACATGAGCGGTATATATCTTTTAACCATCCTTTTCGGAGTGATAGGAATGCTAATTTCTTGGAGATTAAAGTCTAAGTTTCAAAGTTACTCTCAAATTCCACTTCGTTCCAATTTGTCAGGACAAGAAATTGCTGAACAAATGTTGCAAGACCATGGAATTTATGATGTGCATGTAATTTCAGTAGATGGACAATTAACAGATCATTATGATCCAAGTAAAAAAACTGTAAACTTAAGTAACGATGTGTTCTACGGAAGAAATGCTGCAGCTGCTGCAGTTGCCGCACATGAATGTGGCCATGCCGTTCAGCATGCCCGGGCATATGCTTTTCTCCAATTTCGTAGTGCAATGGTTCCAGCCTTAAGTGTTGCAAATGGTTTTATGCCTATTCTTTTAATGATTGGTATGATGATTTTGTATTCTACTGGTAATGCGCTAATTCTAAGCATAGGGGTCGCTCTTTTTGCAATGGCAACCTTATTCAGTTTTGTTACCCTCCCAGTTGAATTTGATGCATCAAATCGAGCTTTGAAATGGATAAAAGAACAAGGAATAGTTAACAATTCGGAATATGCAATGTCGAAAGATGCCTTATGGTGGGCTGCTATGACGTATGTTGCTGCTGCACTCGGAATGCTCGCACAACTTCTTTATTATTTAAACCTATTAGGAGGCAGAAGAAATGACTAAATAGTTGAGAGTTGAAAGTGGAAAGTTGAAACAATGTAAAACATTTTCCACTTTCAATTCTCAACTTTCAACTCTCAACTTACTTTTTTGGTATCCATAAGCAAAGTAAATTGCAACGCCTACAAGGCACCAATAAAAGAAACGTTCCCAATTGGCTGCACCCATTTGTGTCATTAGGTAAAGATTGATTAGTAATCCCAATACTGGTATTAAGGAAAGTTTTTTAAGAAAACTTACAATCGACAATAAGAACCATAGGATTAAAAAAGTTGTCATAATCCAAGTATTCGCAATTTCAGTACCAGAAAAATGAGAATCAATCCAATTACCGAAAGAATCTGGCCAAAATACTAGCAACGCAACAAAAAAAGATAAGCCAATGATATATTGTGCATTAAAATAAGGTATCTTAAACTTTGATTTTTCCTGATTTTCTGGATTTAAATCCAGAATTAAAACACCACCACAGACCAAAACAAATGCAAAAAGAGTTCCAATAGAACTAAGATTAATAACCTCTTCTAAATTGGCAAATAATGCTGGAAAACCCACTAGCACTCCAGTCATTACAGTTGAAAAAGAGGGAGTTCTGTATTTGGGATGAATTCTTGAAAAAGCTTTGGGAAGTAAACCATCTCTCGACATGGTCATCCAAATTCTTGGCTGACCTAATTGATAAACCAATAAAGCACTAGTCAAGGCAATAACGGCACTTGCTGCAACAATGCCAGCTACCCCATGTAAACCAACAATGGTAAACATATAGGCCAAAGGATCTTCAATTCCTGTTAATGTGCCACTAGGAACAATTCCTGTTAGCACCAGAGTAACCAACACATATAATATAGTACATATGCCAAGAGCCCACATCATAGCCTTTGGAATATCTCTTTGAGGATCTTTACACTCTTCAGCAGTGGTTGAAATCGAATCAAAACCAATATAAGCAAAACATACCGCCGCCACACTTTTTAAAACTCCTGCAATACCATTAGGTGCAAAAGGTGTCCAATTATCTACCTGTACATAAAAGGCCCCAACTCCTACCACTATAGCAATTACGAGTAATTTTAATACCACAAGAATATTATTCATATTCTTACTCTCTTTGATACCGATGTAAACCAAATAAGTAATACCAATTGTGATTACTAATGCTGGCAAATTAGCAACTACATGCCAGCCAAATAATACCGGAGCTTCAGCATAAGCAGTATACCCCTCTCTCAAATTAACTGATAAATTGGATAATTGCTGTCCTGAGGCTAGCAAGGGCTCCACTTCATTAAAAGCCCTTCTGGCAGACAAAAAATCCATTGTCAAATATTCTGGAACATGCATTCCCAAACCTTCCAATAAATCAACAAAATACTTAGACCATGATATGGCAACTGCTACATTGGAAATGGCATATTCCAATAATAAGTTCCAACCGAGAATCCAGGCAATGAATTCACCTAAACTCGTATACGCATACGTATATGCGCTACCAGAAATGGGCACAGTAGAGGCAAAGCGAGCATAACAAAAAGCAGTAAACATACAGGCAATTGCGGTAAAAATAAATAATAATGACACTGCCGGTCCTCCATTGGCAGATGCCTGTCCAATGGCTGAAAAAATACTTGCTCCAATAATTGCTGCAACGCCTAAAAAGGTTAAATCACGAACTCCGAGATTCCGAACCATGTGAGAGCCTTCCAATGCTTCTATTTCTTTTTGATCAGAAAGAATTTTATCAATCGATTTTTTTCTAAATAAGGATGAACCCATCTATGCTTGTTGAATATGAATTAACAAAAATACATTTTTAATTAAAATTCTAATTGAATGCTTTTACCTAACTTTACATAATTTTAAAAATATGAAGGTCGCAATTGTCATTTTAAACTACAACGGAAAAAATTTTTTAGAAAAATTTCTTCCTAAAGTTATCAATAATAGCCCCATGGGGGAAATTATCATTGCCGACAATGCATCAACAGACGATTCTATCGCATTTTTAAATTCCAACTATAAATCTTTACGATTAATTCAATTGCCTGTCAATAAAGGGTATGCTGGTGGCTATAACAATGCCTTGAAAGAAATAAAGGCCGATTGGTTTATTTTGATGAATTCTGACATAGAACCCTTACCTAATTGGTTGAATAGGTTGATGGATTTTATCCAATTAAATCCCAAGGTAAAAGCCGCTCAGCCTTTTATTTACAAAGAAAATAAATCTACTGAATTTGAGTACGCAGGTGCAGCCGGTGGTTATCTTGATTTCTTAGGTTATCCTTTTTGCAGAGGTCGTATATTTGATACCTGTGAACTTGATAAACATCAGTATCTAAATACCACTGATTTACATTGGGCATCTGGTGCTTGTTTAGCCGTAGAAAGTAAAACCTTCTGGGAAGTGGGTGGACTAGATGAATACCTTTTTGCTCATCAAGAAGAAATAGATTTATGTTGTCGTATTCGAAAAGCAGGTTACCAAATTGCCGCCGTGGAAGAAAGCAAGGTATTACACGTCGGTGGTGGAACTTTGCAAACTGATAGTCCACAAAAAACGTTTCTTAATTACCGTAATAATTTAATTCTGATTTATAAAAATTATCAAGGAAACAATCGAATAAAAGTAATTATGGCCCGACTACTGCTTGATGGTTTGGCAGGCATAAAATTTTTACTTGATATGAAATGGAGAAATTGCTTAGCCATAATTAATGGTCATTTCGGTTTCTACAGGTACTTAATTCAGCATTCAGAAAAGCAATTGTACCAAAAAAATAAAAAAATTGCTTTATACAATCACTCGATTGTATGGCAATTTTTCGTAAGAAAAATTAGAAAATTTTCAGATTTACCTTAAATATCCCAAACAGAAGGATTGTTTCTTTGGCGCATGTATCGACGCACATTCATCCAAAAAGCAAGAAACAAATAAATAATTATGGGAGATCCCATCGTTAAAAATGAAGTATATATAAAATACAAACGTATGCTACTAGTAGAAATTTTGAATTTTTCCCCTAAATGGGTACAAACTCCAAAAGCTTGAGACTCAACGAAATACTTCAATTTTTCCATGCTTTTTTAATTTTATACAAAAATAACTTATATTTTTTGAAAAAAAACTACAAAAATAATTGCAATCGATTTTTTTTTACCTACATTTGAATACTTAAATAGATTTCGATTTCCAAAACTCTGATTTCCTCTTATCTTTTTCCCCTCAAATTTTCGAGTTGAATACACAATAAGCAATCATGTTTTTGCTAACGGATTTTTTAAGCATTAATTTTTAATTATTTATTTTATGCAAACTGGCAAAGTAAAATTTTTCAACGAAACCAAAGGATTTGGTTTTGTCGTAGACGACCAAACAGGTGAGGACATTTTTGTTCACGTTACTGGTTTAGGTGGTGTTACCATTCGTGAAAACGATGCAGTTTCTTTCGAAGTAATCGATGGAAAACGTGGAGCGAATGCGGTGAACGTGAAAAAAATCTAATTTCACGTAATTTTTGATTAGAGTTTTCATTCCTGAATATAAAATATAAACAGTATAATTGATCTCAATCAAAGAGAAATGAAAAAGGCTGCAAATGCAGCCTTTTTTTATGCTTGAATCCAAGATTGAACTTCTTCCTTACTTGGTAAATTTTCTTCAATTTTTAATTTCTTTCGTAGCCCCCCTAAATCATTGAAAACCTTGTTAGGATTGGCCTCTTTTAATTGCTCAAGGGTTAAGATTCCCATTTTTTGTAATGCAGGTATCCAAACAGGCGAAATACCCAAACCAATAAATGCTTGATCGGAATCGACCTCTTTGATTACCTCTGGTCTCATTTGAGGAAAAAATAATACCTCTTGAATAGAGGATTGATTGGTCATTAGCATCGTCAGACGATCTATTCCAATACCAATTCCTGAGGTCGGTGGCATGGCATATTCCAAGGAACGAATAAAATCATAGTCCATTGCCATTGCCTCATCATCCCCTCTTTCTGCTAAACGCAGTTGATCTTCAAAGCGTTCTTTTTGATCTATTGGGTCATTCAACTCTGAATATGCATTTGCAATTTCTTTTCCGTTCACAAATAATTCAAAACGTTCTACCAAACCTTCTTTGTTTCTATGCTTCTTGGTCAAAGGCGACATCTCTACAGGATAATCGATGATAAAGGTTGGTTGAATCAAATTAGCTTCTACCTTCTCACCAAATAATTCATCAATTAACTTCCCCTTGCCCATACCGTTGTCAACCTCTATTCCAAATGATTGGCATTTTGCAAACAACTCCTCTTCCGTTAATGCATCCACATCGACACCAGCGTATTGAAGGATGGCTTCTGAAATACTTAATTTAGGATAAGGGCCTTCAAAATTTATCATATGTTCACCCACTTGAACATCAGCAGTTCCATGAAGGGCCAGGGCAACTGTTTTGAATATTTCTTCGGTAAGATTCATCATCCAGTGGTAATCCTTGTAGGCGACATAGAATTCTAATGAAGTAAATTCTGGATTATGAGTTCTATCCATCCCTTCATTTCTAAACATTTTTCCGAATTCATATACACCATCAAAGCCACCTACGATTAATCGCTTCAGATACAATTCATTTGCAATACGCAAATACAATGGCATATCCAAGGTATTATGATGTGTCTTAAATGGTCGAGCTGAGGCTCCCCCATGAATGGATTGTAAAATAGGTGTTTCTACTTCCAACCAACCGCGATCATCAAACATTCTACGCATCGTTGATATGATTTTAGCTCGCTTAACAAAGATGTCTTTGATAGGACTATTTACAATTAAATCTACATAGCGTTGACGGTATCGCAATTCTGGATCAGAAAAAGCATCAAAAGTTTGACCATCCGCCTCTTTAACAATAGGAAGTGGGCGTAAAGCTTTTGACAAAACGGTAAACTCACGCACATGAACTGAAATTTCACCCATTTGAGTGGTAAACACATAACCTTTTACACCAATGATGTCTCCAATATCTAATAGTTTTTTGAAGACTGTGTTATACAAGGTTTTATCTTCTCCCGGGCACAAATCATCTCTTCTAAAATACAGCTGAATTCTTCCCG
>JBEBDG010000049.1:0-11854 GCA_041157165.1 Bacteroidota bacterium | reverse complement strand
TACTTCCGATTTATAACCAAAATTATATAAGTAGACTTTTGCTCCATCTTGTTTTACCTTTTTTTCTGCAATTTCAATGGATCCTAACCCCATCATTGTAATAGATGAAATGGCTATATAAATTTCTGCTGGACTAGCTGCTGGTCTTGATTTACGGTAGGTTTCAATGATACTATTTGTATTTTTTCCATAAGTTGGCTCCAATTTTTTGTAAAGAGCCTCAAAATCATAAGTTGCAAATTCGGTTTCTTTTCTTTCCCATGCAAAAAATGCCCATTCGTCTTCGTTCCAACCAACTAATAAGGGTTTATTTTTTGAAATTACAGGTGCAGATGGATCGAATGGATGATTAGGAAGGGTTTTGCCGTCTACGACAGGTCCGAAACCTCCATAATTTCTTCTCATTAAATTTTGATTTTTATTTTTTTCTACAAAAGGTGGAACAAATGGAAGTTTTGCTTGTATTGCTAATAAATCTGATGCAGGAACCTCTAAAATTTTTTTCCAGTCTTTGGGTTCAATCTTTAATTCCTTTAAAAGCATTAAAGTAGTCTCGGCTGCAACTTCTTTTGTAGTCATTCTAACTCCTGGTCCACTTTCAATGGAAGCTTTATTAAAATAAGGGGCCGCAGAGGGCATGGCATACAAGCATGAAGTTTTTGCGCCTCCACCTGATTCTCCCCAAATCATTACATTATTAGGGTCTCCACCAAAGTTTTCGATATTTTTGTTCACCCATTTAAGACCATCAACAATATCTAACATGCCATTATTACCTGAACCCTCGTATTCTTTTCCAGCTAATTCTTCTAAATATAAAAAGCCAAACAATCCTAATCTGTGATTAGTTTCTACCACGACTACATCAAAATTTCTTGCTAAATTAGCCCCGTCTTGTCCTTGCGAACCACCTGATCCAATAACAAATCCACCTCCATGATTATAAAACATTACAGGTCTTTTTTTGCCATCATTAGCGGGTGTCCAAACATTTAAGAAAAGGCAATCCTCTGATGGAGCAGGTTCATTTCTTCTTGGATTTTGTATAGCAGGAGCCCCTAGGGTTAGAGTTTCTTTTATATCGGTCCAATGTTCCAAAGGTGCAGGTCTTTTAAATCTTCTCTCTCCAGATACTTTACCGGCATAAGGAATTCCTTTAAAAATATTAACTCCTTTTTCTCGGAAACCTTTAATTTTTCCAAAATTTGTATCAGCGATGATAAACTCTTCTGGACTGGAATTGGATAAAGCTTGATTTGCAATTGACAAACCAATAAATGAAATTCCAGTTTTGCTTATAAAATCTCTTCTTTTCATATTTTATTATAAAAACAGGTTTATATATTAAGTTCATTTAATCCTTCTTTTAGATATAAGTTTTTACCTCTCCATATCAAAACACCAGAAACAGTTTTAGGTAATTCAATTTGAACGCTCCATTTGCTATTTTCAAATTTATAACTCACTGATATAATTCCTTTTGGATGTGGCATTGTTCCTTTAATATCTGTCAATTCTCCTAGATGAGGATTGATTTTTACTTTTGAAAAGGCTAATCCATCACTGTCGATACCCAAAATAGTTCGATAAAATTCAATATTGGGACTTGAACCCCATGCATGACAATCCGACCTTGTGTTATCAACATTAGAAGTTTCAGCCCAAGTTGTTAGACCCATGTTGATATTTTCACGCCATTTATCTAACCATTTTAAATATTCATTTCCTTTACCTGCTTTAATTAATGCTTGATGTAAATAATATTTAAAATAAATTGATGCAGGGGCAAGTTGTTTATTATTAAGTAATTGATTGGCAATTTCATTTGCTTCTAAAGGGGAAACAATCCCAGTCAAAATTGCCAAAGAATTGGTATGCTGTGAATACTCATCTTTTTCTTCTCTATCAGCAAATATTTTTTTATTGGTATCCCAATATTTCCTTCGAATTGTTTTTTTCAATGTTTCAATAGAGGTAAGAATTTGATTTGCTAAAGCAGGATTACCTAGTTTTTTTTCTAAATCTGCACTTACTTGAAAAGCCCATAGAAGTTGTAAATCAAGCATTGCTGAAGTTCCATCGGCCCCGACAGGTCCAGTACCTGATTTCCATTCTTTTGCATCTACCCAATCAGTAAACATCCATTGAGGTGTATTTTTCAGAGATCCATTTGGCAATTGATACTTTTTAAAATAATCTAATATTTGACGAACGCCTCCCAATTTACTTTTCACGAATTCAATATCCTCAGCATATCGGCTATAATCTTGCAGCATGCCAATATACCAAAGAGAAAAGGTGGGAATATATTGTGGAGTATAAGAGGGGTGTCGACTCAACGTAATGCCTTCAGGTTGACGAGAATAATCCATCAAATTAATTGCATTTTTTACTAATCGATCATCACCACTGTTATATAATGAAACCAATGCTTGAATTCTTCCATCTCCAATGTATTGAAGTTGTTCATAATATGGACAGTCCATATAAGTTTCATATGCACAAAGACGTGCGGTACGCCACCCAATTTCAAGGATTTTATTTAATTCAGATTTGTTGGTGGTCAAACTTGCATTTAATTTAAACGGATAAGCGGTAAAGGTCCCATAAATATCATTTATGACTATTGGTTCATCTTTGGTATTTATAATGAGTTGGATATAACGATAAGTTCTATAAGTAAGACTCTCAAATTTTTGATTATTACTACCATCAGAAATTAAACTATCTTTTCGACCCAAAAATTGTTTTCCTTCGGTCAAATTTCTATTTCCTTTTGAGGGGTACTTGTTGTATAAGGTTTCAGCATAATTTAAAGTAATTGATGCGTTTTTTCCCCCACTGAATTCAACATATGGAAATGCATTAGTTAGATAGTTTTGATCTAAAATAAGTTTAACAGTAGTGTTTGCAGGTATAAGCAAGTCATTTTTTTGGATAGGAAAACTCTCTGGTAATCTGATGCTTCCTGAATAACTTGTAACTTTTGTTAAACGTTCTTCTTTCAATTCCATTTGAGGAATTATTGAAGGTACTAACATCCAACCACTCATTGTTCCAAATCCTCCAATTAGGTTTTTGGGTACACCATATCCTATTGGACGAGCTTTTTGCCAATTTTTATCATCGAAATTTTCATTTTGCCAATCTTTAGGACTAATTGCCATATTTCTGACCTCACCAGCACCAGCTACATAATAAGCGCGTACATTAAATCGAATAGGGAAGAAGCTTTTATCCTGTTCACAAAGCCACGAATTATTTGTATTAATTAATCCTTCCGTTGAGGAATCTCCTTGTAATATAAAAGCTGTTCTAAAAGAAATTTGAGCCTCTGGTTTAAATTCTCCTTCATTCCAAACCTGAGCAGCAATAGTATTTTTTCCGGTTTGTAGGTAAGAGGCTATATCAATTGTTTCATAATTCCAATGAGCAATATCTCCGCGAGCTGGTCCCATTGAGACAAGCTTTTTATTTATATAAAGTTTATAACGATTATCTGCAGAAACATGAATGATGAATTTTGAAGGCTTTGTAGGAATTTCAATGTTTTTTCTAAATAAATATACGCCATATCCATCATTTGTAGAACCTGGTACTGTAATCCATTGAGCATGCCACCTTTTATTGATTACATCTGGTTCGCCTGTCGGAGGACTAAATTGAGCTCTTACAATTGAGACAATAAATGTTAAGATAAGTGAAAAGATATGTTTTAATTTCATAGTTATGAATTTTTTAAGTAGTAATAGTAAGTTTAATTCACCTTGCTTTAGTGTATTTTCGACGAAATACTTATATGATGAGACGAATGTAATTCCCCTCATACCAAGGACAAAATTTTGGTTTCTAGTAAATGTAAATGATTCAAATTAAGATTTTGATTAAGACCTATTCAAAAAGTAAAAATGGTAGATAATGCAGTAAAATATATTAGATATTGATACTTATAATGGATTAATTTTGTTTAAACTAAAAAATAATAAAAAGATGTTAAAAAGCTACAAGAAAATAAATTACTATTTAGCCATTTTAATAGTATTTGGTCTTTCAATTAGAAAAATAAATGCTCAGGAAATATCAACTAAAATTATTCAAACAAAAAATGGTTTAATAAAAGGAATCATTGAAGGTGAGCTTGAAATTTATAAAGGAATACCATATGCAGCATCTCCAACTGGCGAATTTCGGTGGAGACCTCCTCAACCTGTAACACCATGGAAAGGTGAATTTAATGCCACTAAATTTTGCAAGGATTGTGCGCAAGCAGGCTTCGGTCCTGGAGGTCGACAAAAAATATCTACAAATTCATCAGAGGATTGTTTGGCATTGAACATTTGGAAGCCAGCAAATACATCAATGGGGGCTAATCTGCCAGTAATGGTTTGGATTCATGGTGGTGGATTTACTGGTGGAAGTGGCTCAAGCCCACAAAATTTTGGAAATTCATTTGCTAAACAAGGAGTGATTTTAGTAACAATAAACTATCGTTTAGGTCGCTTAGGTTATTTTGCACATCCAGCATTGAGTAAAGAGTATTCATATGAGCCTAAAGGTAATTATGGGTATATGGATCAAATTGCAGCTTTAGAATGGATTCAGAAAAACATTCAAGCATTTGGAGGAAATCCAAAAAATGTTACCATTTTTGGATTCTCAGCTGGTGGGGTTTCTGTGCATTCATTACTAACAATACCTTCTGCTAAAGGGTTATTTCATAAATTGATTAGTGAATCGGGTGGAGGAAGAGATGGCGTATTGACTGGAAGGCCTATAAATAAAGAAAATGCCGATGTTTTATATGCCATTTCAGCAGAGACAATTGGACTTAATTTTGCAAAATCTAAGGGTATTGAGGGGGAAGATTTAGAAGCTTTAGCAAAGCTTCGAGCTTTGAAAGCAGAGGATATAGTAGATGGAGGACAAGAAACGGATGGCCCCAATGGGCCAAGGACATATTCAGGACCCATTCTAGATGGAAAATTAGTTGTTGAAACAGCTGAAAGTGCCTACATGGCAGGCAGACAACCTAATATTCCATTAATGATTGGAAATTGCAGTGCAGAAATTGGAGGTCCATTTGTAAGTATTGCAAAAACAAAAGAAGAATTGTTTGCCACCTTTGGTGATTTAGCTTTAGAAGCTCAAAAAGCTTATGATTCAGAAAACAATAAATCTTTTAATGAAGTAATTACTAAATTTAATACGGATTGGGTTTGGGGTGAACCTGCAAGAATGACAGCAATGGCATTTCTTTCAAAGAAAGCTCCAACATTTATGTATCAATTTGGTTATGTATCATCAGCCAATCAGCAACGTTCTCCTTTTGGTGCAGGTCACGGATCTGAAGTTTCCTATGTGTTTAATACATTAGATGCACCACGTTTTGGACCGCCTTCAAAACCAACCGAAGCTGAATATGAGCTTGCTCAAAAAATGAATCAGTATTGGATTAACTTTGCAAAAACTGGAAATCCCAATGGCAATGGAGTACCTAATTGGCCAGCTTATAATAAGCAAACACAAGATATGCTGGATGTAGAGCTAGATGGTAAAATTATTGCCAAACCAGATCCTAGAAAAGCTCGATTTGATGTAATTGAGAAAGCGATGAAAATAAGAGGAAAAATCCAATCAAGGGGTATTTAACTAATAAAAATATAGAACATGAGATCTCACGTTTTATTAAGCATATTGTTATTTGCAATATTAATAGGTTGCAAACCTGCTAAAAATGTACTATCAATAAGAGACCAAGGAAGCTTTGCTATTGGTGGTAATTTTATCAAAAATGATGGTATGTATGACCCAATTAAAAGAACACCAGAAGGACAAACCTTTCATGGAGATCATGCATATGTAACTTACCAAATTCCTGATAAAGCGAAGAAACTTCCGCTGGTTTTTTGGCACGGAATTGGCCAATTTTCTAAAACATGGGGCACTACACCTGATGGTCGTGATGGCTTTAATAATATATTCCTAAGAAAAGGGTATAGTGTTTATTTAATTGACCAGCCTCGAAGAGGAAATGCAGGAAGAAGTTTAGCTCCTGCAACAGTGAATCCAATACCTGATGAGCAAATGTGGTTAGGTACATTTCGTGTTGCGAATGGATCTGAGTATCTTCCTGGAGTTCAATTCGATAAAAATGAAGAGACATTAAATCAATATTTTAGACAAATGACTCCTAACCTTGGACCAATAGATCGCGAAGTAGTTGTTAGTGCAACGGATAAATTATTTGATAAAATTGGTGATGGTATTTTGGTCACGCACTCGCATTCAGGTGGTTTTGGTTGGGCAACAAAAATGAGAAATAACCATATCAAAGCCATTGTTTCCTATGAACCAGGTAGTGGTTTTGTTTTTCCAGAAGGAGAAGTTCCGAATCCAATTGCAAGTTCATCTGGACCTGTTGAAGCTCTACCTGTTTCAAAAGAGAATTTCCTGCAATTAACCAAAATTCCAATTATCATTTATTATGGTGACTTTATTCCAAAGGATTATAGCAATAATCCAGGTCAAGATGGTTGGAGAGCTCGTTTGGAAATGGCAAAAATATGGAGAAATACAGTAAATAAATACGGTGGTGATGTTCAGGTAGTTCATTTACCAACAATAGGTGTATATGGAAATACTCATTTTCCTTTCTCCGACCTTAATAATAAAAAAATAGCGGATCTAATGGAAGCGTTTTTAATAAGTAAAGGTTTGAACAAGTAATTAATTTAACTATTTTTCGTTTGATGTAAAATTTGTTTTATGAATTCAGCTATCAATAGACGTGCTTTTTTAAAATCTTCAATTCTTTCAGGTGGAGGATTCATGATTGGGATTTCGTGGAAATCTAATATTGAAATTGGGAAAAAAAAACAACTTAGGAATGGTGATGATTCAATTGTAGAATTGAACGGATTTGTTAAGATTTTGCCAAATAACAAGGTAATAATCATGTCCCCTAATCCTGAAGGTGGACAAGGGGTAAAAACATCAATGCCCATGATTGTTGCAGAAGATTTGGATGTAGATTGGAAGCAAGTTGAGGTGGTTCAAGCAGATTTAGACACTAAACATTTTACCAGACAATTTATTGGTGGTAGTCAAGCCATTCATCAAGGATACCAACCACTTAGAATGGCAGGGGCTACCGCTCGACAGATGTTATGTACAGCTGCAGCGAATAAATGGAATGTAGACTTAAAGGATATTACAACTTCCAAAGGAATGATATTTCACCAAGCAAGGGGATTATCAGCCACTTATGGTGAAATGGCTAGTTTAGCAGCATTGGTGGAAGTTCCGAAGAATCCAGTGTTAAAAAGTAAAGAGGAATTCAAAATTATTGGACAGTCCATTCCTAATGTTGATCTTCAAAAGATTGTAAAGGGAAATCCACTATTTGGAATTGATTTAGAAAAACCTGGTATGCTGATTGCAATGATTATTCATCCACCAGCTTTTGGTTTAAAATTCAAATCTATAGATTCAAATTCTATAAAAAATCTTAAAGGTATTAAAGATGTATTCCCCATAAAAATCTTTCAAGAAGATTATGAGAAAACGTTCTTTGATACCATATCTTTCAATGAGGTTGTTGCTATAGTTGGGACCAGTACATGGGCTGTCATTAAGGCAAAGGAAAAGATAAAAGTAAATTGGGAACCTATTGTTACCATTCAACAGAATCGAGATATGTTGGGAAGAAAAGTGGTAGAAACTATTCCTGCTGGTTTTGAAAACACATCCAATCATCAAAAATTGATGGAAGAACGAATGAAGAAGCCTGGCACCATTAGAAGAAAAGATGGAGATATAGATTTGGCCTTCCAACATGCAAGTAAGGTATTGGAGCGATCCTACTATGGGCCGCATTTAGCTCATAATTGTATGGAACCTATGAATTTCTTTGCCGATGTAAAAGACAACAAGGCTGAATTAGCGGGACCCCTACAAAAACCTGAGCTAACCGAATTGGCTTTATCCAAGAGATTGGGTTTACCTCTTGAGGCTATTGATATTAAAATGACTCGTTTAGGTGGAGGATTTGGAAAAAGATCCTATGCGCATTGGTTAATTGAAGCAGCACTCATTTCTCAACGGATGAAGATGCCTGTAAAATTGATTTATAAGCGCGAAGATGATATGACATCAGGAGTTTATCGTTCAACTTATTTGGTAACTTACAAAGCAGCAATAGACGATAGAAATAACCTTATTGGCCTTCATCTAAAAACTGGAGGAATTCCAGAGTCTCCCTTATATCCAAATCGTTTTCCTGCTGGTGCTGTTGAAAATTATGTTGCAGAAGAGTGGACTATAGACTCTAACATTACAGTCGGATCATTTCGAGCCCCTCGTTCAAATTTTATGGCTGCTGCTGAACAAGCCTTTTTAGATGAATTGGCAGAATTTGTTGGAAAAGATCCAATTGACTTTAGAATTGAGCTTTTAAAAAAGGCCAAAGAAAAACCTATAGGTAAAAATAATGAATATGAACCTGAGAGATATATTAATATTTTGGAAATGGTTCGCAAACAGTCTGATTGGGATGAGTTGAAGAAGAAAAAGAAAGTTGGGGTATCTGCATACTTCTGTCATGATTCCTATGCTGCCCATGTAATTGATTTGGAAATAAAAGATGGACAGGTCCTTGTTAACCAAGTGTATTCTTCAATTGATTGTGGCCTAGTAATAAATCCTAATGCTGCACAAAATATGGCAGAAGGAGGAATTGTGGATGGAATAGGTACTGCCTTATTTGGTAAAATGGAATTTACCAATGGAATACCTTCTAGCAAAAATTTCGATACATATCGAATGATTCGAATGAATGAAGCTCCAAAACATATTTCAATCCGATTTGCTCAGAATAATTTTAAACCGACTGGGATGGGAGAGCCTACCTACCCACCCGTATTTGGGGCATTAGCCAATGCTTTGTATCAAGCTACAGGTAAACGATTTTATAAGCAACCATTTAGTGATTATTTAGGATAATTTAATCTTAAAACAATTTTTAATTTATTTAATCTTTTTAAAAAGATTAGATTTGTATTTTACAAATTAGTTGTTTATTAGTTAAATGTTCTTGAAAAATCATTGAAATGCAAGATTATTAAAACAAAAAAGCCCAACATTGCTGTTGAGCTTTTTGAGCCTCCTATCGGGATCGAACCAATGACCTACTGATTACAAGTCAGTTGCTCTACCAGCTGAGCTAAGGAGGCGATTTGGTGATGCAAAATTAATAAAAGAGGGGATAATTACAAAGAAAAAAAAGATAAAATTTGATTTTTTCTATTCTCAGCTCTCAACTTTCAACTTTGAACTTTCAACTCTTTAACTTCGATAGCTCTTTCTCTGCCTTTTCAATCTTCTTTTCTACCTCTGCAATTAACTTTTCAGCATTTTTCGATTTAGCAAAAAACTCTAAGTTATTCGTTAAGGTAGAAATTTCATTTTCTAATGCCTGTATTTTCTTTTTATTATCGGCTGAAATAGGCTTTCTATCTTCCTTTGAACTTTCAGTTGGTAACCCTTTTAACTCAAAACCCCAAGCCGCTAATTGTTCTTTTGGTTGGGTTCTCGCTAAGTCAATCAACTGATTCCATACTGTTCTGAAATCTTCCTGAATTTCCTTTAAATTTTTCTTCGGTACAAATCCGATGGCATCCCAAGCTTCTTTTTTTGCTTTTAAATCTGCTAATAAACTAGCATCGCTTAACATAGCTCTTAAATCACTTAAAATTGCTTGCTTGGCGTTTAAATTTCCTTCAAACTCAGCATCTTTTGCACCTTTACCCTTTTCACGTTTCATGTTGAAAAACGCATCACAGGCCGCCTTGAATTTATGATAAATTTGGTCTTTTTGCTTTTCAGGAACATGACCAATATCTTTCCATTTCTTTTGTAATTCAATTACTAAATTAGTCGTTTCTGCGCTATCATCTCCAGCCTCTACCATTGCACTTACTTGATCAACTAAGGCTTGTTTAGCAGCTAAATTTGCCTTTCTCTCGGCATCAATTTTAGAGAAAAATTCACTCTTGTTTTTGAAAAATAATTTAAGTGCAGTCCAGAATTCATGACTTACCTCTTTTCCCGCATCTTTTCCTACACCACCTTTTAATTTACCCCATGAGTCTTGGAGAGCCAAAACGGCTTTAGAGGTATTATTCCACTCAGAAATACTGTTCGACTGGAAACTGGTGTAATGTTTCATCATATCCACCAATTCTTTTTTGATTTTTAAGTTTTCCTCAAAAACTGCTTTTTGAGCATCAATAATTTGCCTTTTTTCGGCAAACAATACGTCTAACGATTTTTTTACTCGTTGCCAAAGGGCTTCATTGGCTTCTTTGTGCGCCGGACCTAAATGCTTGTATTCTTCAAATAATTCCTCTGCCTCTTTTAATAATTTCTGTAAACCACCGCCATTTACTTTGGCAGCCAAGGCTTCTAATTTAGAAGCAATTACTTCTTTAGCTTGCAAGTTTTTCTTTCGATCTAACTCCAATAATTCAAAAAATATACTTCTATTGCTGTAAAAACGATCAACTAAAGCATGGTAACTTTGCCAAAATGATTGATTTTGCGGACCTTGTATGTTACCAAGCGATTTCCACTCTTCTTGTATTTTTTTGAAGGCTTTGAAACTTGCGTTAACATGTGAAGGGTCCGAATTATCATCGGCATCTACCAATTTACGTAATTCATCTAGTATACGAGTTTTACCCTCAATAATTTTATCTTTTTGTTTTTCCATTTGTTGGAAAAACGTTTGACGCGACTGACGAATAGCAGATAAAACAGCATCAATCTTTTGATCAATTTCATCTCCTTTGAATTCAAATCCTTCTTCTGCTCCATCGTTGTCTGCTTTGAATTTCTCTAAGGCAGTTTTACGATCTTCAGCTTTCAAATTATCAAAAGCATTTTTAGCTTCCTTCATGGCCTCTTCTAGCTTTTTGAAGAGAGGGGCTTGCTGCGATTCTGCTGCAATTGCTTTTAATTTTTCGAAAAAGGTTAACAAGTCATTTTTACCAGCAGGCAATTCAATGCTTGGGATTTCGATTGTTTTTTCTTCAGTAGGAAATATTTGTTCTGCTTCTACTGCCAATTGAATCTCTTCTTTGTTTTCCTCTGGTAAGCTTGTTGTTTCTTCGGTCATCATACTTCGTCGTTGTTTGCGTTTTGATTACACTAATTTTTCAAAAATACGCTCCATCGATACAGCAAATCCTAATTTTTCTTTTAGGTCGGCTATAGAAATGCGCTCCTGTTCCATCGAATTTCTGTCACGTACTGTCACAGTCTGATCTTCCATGGTTTGATAGTCAACTACCACACAATACGGCGTACCGATGAGGTCTTGACGGGTATATCTCTTGCCAATAGCACCACTTTCATCATAAGTAGTATTGAAGGCATATTTAAGTGAATTACAAATTTCTTGTGCTTTTTCTGCCAATCCATCCTTTTTAACCAAAGGCAAAACGGCAACCTTTACGGGTGCAATGGCAGGGTGTAGGTTCAAATATACTCGTTGCTTTTGATTTTCTCCTTCACCCACTGTTTCTTCCGTGTAGGCGTTGCAAAGTGTCGCTAAAAATAAACGGTCTGCTCCAACTGATGTTTCTACGACAAATGGAATGTAACTTTCGTTGATCTCAGGGTCAAAATATTGTTGTTTTTTCTTAGAAAGCTCTTGGTGTGCTTTTAAATCAAAATCTGTTCTAGAATGAATTCCTTCAATTTCTTTAAATCCAAATGGAAATTCAAATTCAATATCGACTGCAGCATTAGCATAATGGGCAAGCTTATCGTGGTCATGGAATTTCAATTTGGCAGT
>JBEBDG010000048.1:0-11855 GCA_041157165.1 Bacteroidota bacterium | reverse complement strand
GGAGTGGGAGTACAAGAGGGAGGATTTGTTTCTCAATTATTGGGAGGTAATTTATTTGCTAGTTATAATTTTTATCAAAATTTTGTTCCTTTTTTTGGTAAGGATTTTGCAAGTCCAATTGGGGATGGTTGGAAGGCAAATTACAAATATTACATGGGTGATACATTGAATATTGATGGACATATGTGCTATCAAATCGATTATGAGCCAAAAAATCCAATGGATTTGTTGTTTTCTGGACAAGTTTGGATTGATACAACATCCTTTGCATTAGTTCAAATTGATGCCTCTGTAGGGAAGGATGCCAATTTAAACTTCATTGATAAAATTAGAATTAGTCAGGAATTAGAGAAAACATCCGAGGGGGCTTGGTTGCCATCAAAAACGCGATTCATGATTGACTTGGAAGAAATTACCAAGAATTCAGCTGGTATGTTATTGAAGATTTTGGTGTCGAACAAAAATTTTGTTGTCAACAAACCCCATGAAACGGCTTTTTATGATTTAATGTTGGAGGTGATGGAAGACCATAAAGAACCTAATCCTGATTTCTGGCGAACAGCAAGGCATGAATCTTTAAGTAATCAAGATTATGAAGCTTTTGCTTTAGTGGATTCTGTTCGAAATTTACCAACAGTAAAAACGTATGTAGAAATTGCTGAATTGATTTTAAGTGGGTATAAAAAATTCAATGATATTGAAGTGGGCCCTTATATTTCATCCTTTGCCCTTAATCGGGTAGAGGGGGCACGTATCAGAGTTGGATTTAGAACCAATGCTAATTTTGATAAAAATTGGATATTACGTGGTAATGTTGGTTTTGGAACCAAAGATTTGGTTCCAAAATACCAAATAGAGGTCAATTATTTATTTTCAAAAAAGAAATGGACCATTGCCGGTTTAAAGCATTCGTATGATATTGAGCGAGTAGGATTAACCCCCGAACTCATTGGCGATAATCGCTTGTTTTATGCATTTACCCGATGGGGGGCCTTTTCTGGTGCATTTTTCCGAAGGTCTTCGGAGGTGTTTTTCAATTCTGAATTAATGAAAGGTTTTTCTTTGAATACCTCCTTAACCACACGTTCATTTGAACCCCTTTTTAAATTTTATTATCGGACACATCCGGAATTGGGAATGTCGTCTCCAGTGAAAGATAATTTGCAAGAGTCGTTTTTAACAGTACAATTGCGTTTTGCAAAAAAT
Source organism: Bacteroidota bacterium (assembly GCA_041157165.1). Lineage (GTDB taxonomy): Bacteria > Bacteroidota > Bacteroidia > Cytophagales > Spirosomataceae > Sandaracinomonas. Next base: position 10,649 of record JBEBDG010000048.1, on the reverse strand, counting down.
GAAAATTTTATCATGAATGGAAACGAACGAATCACTCTTTCCACAAAGCGAGTGCCTGTTTTAACCTTAACCTATCAGCAAGGATTTAAAGGTATGTTTGGGGGAGATTTTAATTACCAACGATTTACATTGAAGGCGTACCAAACCTTTAATTTTGGAAAAATTGGTCATTCGGATTATACCTTTACAGCAGGTTATACTCCTTCAACATTGCCCGCTCCCTTATTATTTCCACATTTAGGCAATGAAACATTCTTTTTTGTGAGAAGTGCTTTTTCGACAATGAATTATTTCGAATTTGTCAGTGACCAATTTATGAGCCTTCAGTTGAATCATAATTTTGAAGGTCTGTTATTCAATCGATTGCCTTTAATTAAAAAATTGAAATGGCGATTTATTGCAAGTGCAAATGCCGTAATGGGTTCTCAAAGTACTGCCAATATGGAATTAATGAAGGATGTAAATAATCCACTTCGTTCTAAATTTTTGGAAAATTATGCCTTTGATAGTTTAGATCCCAATAAGCCATTTGTTGAAGTTGGATATGGAATTGATAATATTTTCAAATTATTTAGGATTCAGGCTTTCCATCGTTTGACCTATTTGGATCGACAAAATGTTTCTCCTTTTCGTTTAATGGCCTCAATTAATTTCTCTTTTTAGTATAAAATCAAGAGGGAAATTTAAAGATTTCAAGAATTTTTAGTCGCTTTTTGGTTTACGTAATAATGCGTTCTATATTTGATTATTATTGATTTTTGAATCCTAGCAGATTTATATGGGTATAATTTTACTTGTCATTTTTTTATCCATTTTTAGTTACATACTTGGCTCAATTCCAACTGCCTTATGGTACGGTGAAAAATACCACAATGCAGATATTCGAACATTAGGAAGTGGCAATGCTGGGGCAACAAATACGTTTCGAGTATTTGGAAAAAAGGCAGGAACAATTGTTCTAGCAATAGATGCATTTAAAGGATTTTTTGCTACTTCACTAGCAGCCATTTTATTTTATTTTGGTCTTATTGACTGGGAAACTTGTGTTTCTTTGAAAATTATATTTGGTTTTTTGGCAATTATTGGTCACTTATTACCTATTTTTTGTGATTTCAAAGGAGGAAAAGGAGTAGCCACTTTATTGGGTATGGCATTGTGTTTGCATCCTTCGGCTGCATTTTGGAGTATTTTATTATTTTTAGTGATTTTCGTTATTTCTCATTATGTCTCCTTGGCCTCAATTGTTGCTTCTTTTGCATTTCCAATCATGATGGTTTGTAAGACTTTTGGTGAGGAGTTACCCATTACCATCATATTTGGTTTTTTTGTAACTTTTTTGGTGATATATACTCATCGGAAAAATATTGAGCGAATATTCAATGGGACAGAAAATAGAATGTACTTATTTCCTCGAAACCGTAAATCCTTTTAGTATATTTGTGTGAATTTTAATTCCACAAAATGCAATCTTCACAACAATATATTCAAGCAAATAAAGATCGTTTTTTAAACGAACTTTTGGAAATCCTACGAATTCCTTCCATTTCAGCTGATCCAGCTTATGCTGGAGATGTGCGTCGTGCAGCAGAATGGGTAAAACATAATTTGCAATCTGCTGGCGCAGATCATGTGCGCTTAGAAGAAACCGCAGGTCATCCCATTGTTTACGGTGAAAAAATAATTGATCCTAAAGCTCCTACCGTATTAGTTTATGGCCATTATGATGTTCAACCTGCCGATCCATTACATTTGTGGGATAGTCCCCCATTTGAGCCTGTGGTGAAGGATGGGGTTATTTATGGTAGAGGTACCTGTGATGATAAAGGGCAATTTTTCATGCATATCAAGGCTTTTGAAGCCATGTTGCAATCAGGTGAATTGAAATGTAATGTTAAGTTTATGATAGAAGGGGAGGAAGAAATTGGTTCTGACCACCTTGGCATATTTGTTAAGTCAAATAAAGAATTACTACATGCCGATATCATATTAATCTCAGATACTTCCATCATTGCTAACGACATTCCATCGATAGATGTAGGCTTAAGGGGTTTGAGTTATTTGGAGGTCAAGGTTCAGGGACCTAATAAGGATTTACATTCCGGTGTTTATGGAGGAGCTGTGGCTAATCCAGTAAATATTCTTTGCCAGATGATTGCCTCTCTCCAAGACGAATTCAATCGAATTACTATTCCAGGATTTTACGATGATGTTGAGGAATTAAGTGCAGCAGATCGTGCAGCTATGGCACAAACACCTTTTGATTTAGATATATATCAAAGAGAATTAGGTATTGCTGCTGTGCATGGTGAAGCAGGATATACAACACTTGAGCGCGCGTCCATTCGTCCGACCTTAGATGTTAATGGAATTTGGGGCGGATATATTGGCGAGGGTGCTAAAACAGTGCTTCCTTCCTTAGCTCATGCAAAAATTTCAATGAGATTAGTACCTAATCAATCTTCTGAAAAAATCACCGAATTATTTACAAATCATTTTATATCCATTGCTCCCAAAGGGGTTAAAGTAACGGTTACTCCTCATCATGGTGGAGAAGCTTATGTGATGCCTACGGATAGCATCGCTTACCAGGCTGCATCTGAGGCTTTAGAAAAAACATTTGGAAAAACGCCAGTTCCAACCAGAGGTGGAGGCAGTATTCCTATTGTAGCTTTGTTTGAAAAGGAATTGGGGATAAAATCAATTTTGATGGGATTTGGCTTGGATTCAGATGATATTCATTCACCAAATGAGCATTACGGATTGTTTAATTTTTACAAAGGAATTGAAACCATTCCGTATTTTTTTGATAACTATTATCACTTAAATCAATAATGGCAGAAAATTTAGGTCTTTTAGCAACTGAATCATCATCGCAATATGCAGATTTAGAAAAACAAAGCGTGCAAACGCTTTTACAACAAATAAATCAAGAGGATCAAACAGTTCCTTTGTCGGTTCAAAAAGTAATACCAACCATAGCTAAATTAGTGGAGGAGATCGCTTTACGAATGAAAAAAGGAGGACGATTATTTTACATTGGAGCAGGCACAAGTGGGCGTTTAGGTATTGTAGATGCTTCGGAATGTCCACCCACGTATGGGGTTCCACATGATTGGGTAATAGGATTAATAGCTGGAGGGGACAAAGCTATACGTAAAGCCGTTGAAAATGCTGAAGATGATATGGAGCAGGCTTGGAAAGATTTGGAGGTATATAAAATTGATTCATTGGATACCTTGATTGGTATAGCTGCCTCAGGACGTACCCCCTATGTCATTGGGGGTGTTCGAGAGGCAAAAAAGCGAGGAATTTTAACAGCCTGTATCGTATGTAATGAAAATTCTGCTTTATCACAGGAAGTAGAAATTCCAATTGAAGTGGTAGTAGGCCCTGAGTTTGTTACAGGTAGTACCCGTATGAAATCAGGGACCGCACAAAAATTAGTTTTAAATATGATTTCAACCACTGTTATGATTCAGTTGGGTCGAGTGCGTGGAAATAAAATGGTTGACATGCAACTAAGTAATCATAAATTAGTTCTACGTGCAATTCGTATGGTACAAGAAGAAATTGGCGTTAGTCCTGAAGTCGCAGCCGAATTATTGGAAAAATTTGGCAGTGTACGTGAAGCGGTAAATAATTATGAAGGATGAATTATGATTTATGAATTGTGAATAGTAAATTCACAATTCATAAATTTCTTACTACCTTGTGAATAATTTAAATTTAATATTGATGAAAAAGATTTCTAAACTTATTTTTTCCGCCGCAATTTTAACATTTGCTTTAGGGAATCAGGCGATAGCGGAAGATTTTCCAGCAGACATTAAGCCTTTAATGCAAAAATACACTTGTTTTGCTTGCCATAAGGTAGATGCACGGTTAGTGGGTCCTGCTTATAAAGATGTAGCAAAGAAAAAGTATTCAGTTGATAAAATTGTTTCTTTGATTGCAAAGCCTCAGCCATCAAACTGGCCTGGATATCCTCCAATGGCACCAATGACCAATGTTCCAAAGGAAGATGCTGTCAAAATAGCGAAATGGATAAATTCTTTGAAATAATCGATGATACCAAACAAAAAAGGAGCTTTAGGGCTCCTTTTTTGTTTTAGTAATTATATTGACTATTTCTTAGTTTTTTTAGCTTTAGGCTCCTTTTCAGTTTTCTCAGCCTTCTCAATTTTTTCAGCTTTTTCTGTTTTTGCTACTTTTTCAGCAGCTTTTTTTGCTGGAAATATTTCAGGTAAGAAATTGAACATGATAACATACCAAGATAAAATCTTTTTGATATCTGAAGCGTATACACGGTCTTGGTTGTAATTTGGAACTACTTCAGCCAATAAACTAAACAATTCAGCGTCGTTTGATTTTTTAGGCTCTAATGGTAATGTGCCATTGAATTTTTGATGGATCGCTAGAAAAATATCACCCAAAGGCAAGGTACTATCTTGGTGATCATCTAAATATAATGAAATGTCTTTTAGAACAGATATTCTTGTCTGACCTCCAACAACCGATTTTTGCTTAGCGGCGTCTAATGTTTCAACAATCACACCTGTCCGGGTTGGTTTTAAAACCCTAAACAATCCACTTTTCCCAGAGATATGGGCAATTTCATTTAATAATTCCATTGATTAAATTTATTTCGATGCAAAAATAATAGTTTTCTTTATTTGTATGGAGAAGTTTTAATTAATTCCTCAATTGATTGTAGAATTTCTTCTCTTCCAATATGTTTTTCAGCAGATGTAACAAACATTTGGGGTAATTCCTCCCAGGTTTCTGCAAGAATCTGCTTGTAATTTTCTACAGATTCATGAATTTGCTTCTGAGATAATTTATCTGATTTTGTGAAAACCACGTAAAATGGGATTTGGGCTTCCCCCATTCGGTTCATGAATTCCACATCTATGTTTTGAGGTTTGTGACGGATATCCACTAGTATAAATAAGCATACTAAATTTTCCCTCTTTAATAAATAGTCAAAAATCATTTTTTCAAATTTTTGACGAATTTCTTTACTTACTTTTGCGTAACCATATCCAGGTAAATCAACTAAAAACCATTGGTCATTGATCATGAAATGATTAATTAATTGTGTTTTTCCTGGTGTTTGTGATGTTTTTGCTAAGCCTTTTGTAAAGGTCAAAGAATTAATTAATGAAGATTTCCCAACATTGGATCTTCCAATGAAAGCAAATTCTGCACGATGAGGAGGAGGACATTTTTGAAAGTCCGAATTGCTCATGACAAATCTAGCACTTTTGATTTGCATCATTTATTTATTGGTTTTACCAAGATTGAATGGTATCTATAAAACAAGCTACTTTATCGGGATGAATATCTGGATAGACTCCATGGCCTAAATTGGCTATGTAACGTTGTCTTCCAAATTGTTCTAACATGTGGGTGGTTTCTTTTCTAATACAAGCAAAATCCCCATACAAAACACAAGGATCTAAGTTGCCTTGTAATGTTTTTGTAGGATCCACCAATTTCCTTGATTCGGTAATATCCATATTCCAATCCAAGCCAATGGTCTGACAATTTAATTGACCCATTTCTTCGCGGGCAAAGAAGGCTCCTTTTGCGAAAAGGGTTACAGGAACTTCATTAATCGCATCACAAATTTGCTTCATGTATGGAGTTGAAAATTCTGTGTATTGTGCAGGACTTAAAATGCCAGCCCAAGAGTCAAAAAGTTGAACCAAATTTGCACCTGCTTCGATTTGTGCCTTTAAATAGCTTATGGTAGAATCTGTAATCATTTGCAGCAAATTATGTGCAAGCGATGGATTGGCGTACAGCATTTTTTTTGCCTGAGAAAAAGTTTTTGATCCTTTTCCTTCTACCATATAACAGAAAATTGTAAAAGGTGCACCTGCAAATCCAATGAGAGGGATTTTATTGTTTAATTCTTTTTTTACAATTTTAATGGCCTCTAGAACATAAGATAAATCTTCTTCTGGATTAGCTATTCGAATATTTTTCAAGTCCTCGAGACTTCGGATAACATTTGGAAACAGTGGGCCTTTTTGTTCCTCCATCACATATGGAAGACCCATCGCCTCTGGAACCACCAGAATATCTGAAAATATGATGGCCGCATCTACTCCAAATCGTTCAACTGGTTGTATGGTAACTTCTGCAGCTAATTCTGGTGTCGTGGCTAATTTGATGAATGAACCAGCTTTTGCTCGCACTTCCCTGTATTCAGGTAAAATACGACCTGCTTGTCGCATGACCCAAACGGGTACGCGTTCCACTTCTTCTCCTTTTGCTGCACGAAGAATTAAATCGTTTTGAATGTTTTCCATTTACTTGGCTGAGTAGTTTGGTGCTTCTTTTGAAATACTTACATCATGTGGGTGGGATTCTTTAACACCAGCTGCAGTAATTTTTACAAATTTAGCTTGCTGCATAGCAGCAATATCACCCGCTCCGCAGTAGCCCATTCCTGCTTTAAGTCCGCCTACCATTTGGTATAAAATTTCAACAACGGAACCTTTGAAAGGAACACGACCTACGATTCCCTCTGGTACTAATTTTTTAATGTCATCTTCTGCGTCCTGAAAATATCGATCCTTAGATCCATCTTCCATGGCCTCTAGAGAGCCCATTCCACGATATGATTTGAATTTTCGGCCTTCTAAAATAATCATTTCTCCCGGGGCTTCTTCGGTACCGGCCAGCATTGAGCCTATCATGACAGTACTTGCACCACCAGCAATTGCTTTTGCAATATCCCCGGAGTATCTAATACCACCATCTGCAATGACTGGAACATTGTATTTTTGTAAAGCCTTCGCTGCTTCATATACTGCAGTTAATTGAGGCATTCCAACACCTGCAATGATACGTGTTGTACATATACTACCAGGGCCCACGCCAACTTTCACTGCATCTGCACCGGCTTCAGCCAAAGCAATGGCAGCTTCGCCTGTCGCAATATTACCTACTATAACATCTAAGTTCGGGAATTCTTTTTTTACCGATTTTAACGCATTAATAACACCTAATGAATGTCCATGGGCTGTATCAATACTTACTACATCAACTCCAACATGCACCAAAGCTTTTACACGATCCAACAAATCGGCTGTCACCCCTACTGCGGCCCCTACTCTTAAACGGCCTAAAGAATCTTTAGAGGCAAGTGGATGACTTCTTCTTTTTAGAATATCCTTATAGGTAATCAAACCAATTAATTTACCCGAACGGTCTACTATTGGTAATTTTTCAATTTTATGTTCTTGTAATATACTTTCTGCAGATTCCATACTAATTCCCTCCGTAGCAGTGATCAAGTTTTCCTTGGTCATTATGTCGGAAATTTTGAGATTTACATCTTTTTGAAAGCGTAAGTCTCTATTTGTTAAAATTCCTACCAATTGACCTGTTTGGTTTACAACAGGAATTCCTCCGATTCTATTCTCCCGCATGAGTCGTTGAGCATCTCCCAAATTTTGATCATCCTTTAAAGTAATTGGATCAATGATCATCCCAGATTCAGAGCGTTTTACTTTACGAACTTGAGCGGCTTGTTTCTCAATGCTCATGTTTTTGTGGATAATCCCAATTCCTCCTTCTTGGGCCATTGCAATAGCCAATTCAGCCTCGGTAACGGTATCCATTGCGGCAGAAAGGATTGGCGTATTGAGTAAAATGTTCTTGGTTAATCGAGTTTGCGTACTTACCTCACGCGGTAAAACTTGTGAATAGGCAGGTAGCAACAAAACATCGTCGTAAGTTAAGGCTTCAAAAAGGAACTTGGATGTGTCTAACATGGCAAATAATTTGAATGGGTAATGGTAACTAGGTTGATGGGAGGGAATCATACCCTTATTTGCGGGTCAAAATTACGAAAAAAAAATCGTAAATTTTCGATTATGTATAAAAAAATTACTTTTTGGTATGTGTGTTGTGTTTTAATCAGCAGTTCAATAGAAGCACAATATAAAAAGTATGTATTTGAAACGGGTAAAATGGGATCTCCATTTAGGATCATTATTTCAACTAAAGATACCTCAAGGATTGATTTTATTATTAAAGAGGCTTTTCACTTGGCTGAAGATTTAGAGAATCAATTAAGTGATTATCGTGAATATTCTGATGTGAGTAAAGTGAATCGAATAGCTGGGAAAAGCATTTTTTTTCCAATTCAAAAACCATTTAAAGAATTATTATTGGAATCTTTGAAGGCAAAAAAGATTTCAAATGGAAAGTTGAATGTTTTTTCAGGGAAATTAGTGAGTGAATGGAGAAAAACAATGAGAAATAAGATACTTCCTGATTCTTCATTGTTGAGGAAGGTAAGCAATGAAATAAAAGGAGAATGTATTGAATTTTCGAAAGATAGTACTTCAATACGCCTATTAAATGAATCTTGTCAAATTGATTTTGGATCTATTGGAAAAGGTTTTGTAGCTCAAAAAGTGGTTAATTTTTTAACTCATAATGGATTTCCCTTTGTTCTTGTAGATGCCGGAGGGAAAATAGTGTGTACACAAGTTGATGAAATGGGTGGAGAATGGACAGTGGGTTTAGAAATACCCTCAAGCCAAACCATTTCTCCCCAATTAATAAAATTAAAAAATACTTCGATAAGTTCTTCAGGTAAAACGTATCAAAATGTAATAATCAAGGGTAAAACTTATTCCCATGTTTTAAATCCGAAAACGGGTTGGGCATTGGAACATTCTAGGTCGGCAACGGTAATTTCAGCTAGAGGTGAACAATCTGATTGGCTTGCTACAGCAGCAACGATTTTAGAGCCAAATGAATTAAAACGTATGTTAAAAAAAATGAAAGATGTTAAAATTTTGATATGGCAGAATAATGGTGGAAATTTAGATATCATATTAAACCATAATTTATTGTAGAAAATGAGGAAGTCAAGTTATTCCTACTTGCTATTTTTAATTTTTTTAATGGTTTTTTCTAGTATTTCGGGACAAAATTTGGAAAAATATACCCAAAAAATACCTGAAACATCTGTTGTGTTCGATATGATGCCAGTTCCGGGTGAGACCATTAATCAACAAACTATTGAGGCGTTTTGGATCGGTAAAACAGAGGTAACATATGATGAATACCAATTGTTTTTTGAAGAAGAACGGGATCCTGCGCCAAAACCTCCAACAGATGGACCAGATGCCATTACGCGGCCAAGTCCACCATACATTGATTTTACCTTAGGGATGGGAAAAGTAGGGGGGTATCCAGCAAATTCTATGCAACAATTTGCCGCAATTATGTATTGTAAATGGTTATATGCAAAAACCAAGATTTTTTATCGATTGCCAACTGAAAAAGAATGGGAACATGCTTTTTTAATGGGGTCAAAAAATAATAAGATTGTTGATGTAGAAGAGTTTGCTTGGTGTGCTGAAAATGCAGGAAATAAATATTCAAAAGTTGCCCAAAAGAAGCCAAACGAATTAGGAATTTACGATATGTTAGGTAATGTTTCCGAATGGGTGTTGGATCATTATCAAGATAATAAGTCAGATTTATCCCCCAATTTGGCAGTTTTCATAGAGAAAGGTGCTCCTGCAGTTGTTAAAGGTGGAAATTTTAAAACCTCTAAATTGGATTTAAATGGAACCTATAGAATACCTGCTGACCCTATTTGGAACAGGCGGGATCCTCAAATTCCTAAGAGTAAATGGTGGAATGCCGATGCACCGTTTGTTGGCTTTAGATTGGTAAGACCTCTGAAACAACCAAATGAAGAGGAGATTCGTACTTTTTTTGCAAACTATTTAAATGAATAAATTTTATACCTATATAACAATACTTGTACTTATGGAAAATTCAAGAAGAGATTTTATTAAAAAATCTGGTTTAATTACTGGAGGAATTTCGATTGCGCCATGGCTGTCTAATGTAAGTTTCTCCCAAAGTAACGTAAATGATACCATAAAGGTAGCCTTAATTGGGTGTGGAGGCAGAGGAACAGGCGCCATTATACAAGCTCTTTCTACCAAAGAAAATATTCAATTGGTAGCGATGGCAGATGTTTTTAAGGATCGCTTGGACAGTTGCTACAAAAATATTGTTAATTCTAAAGAAAAGGATAAGTCGACTAAATCCATTCCAGTAAATCAGAAAATCAATGTACCAGAGGATCACAAGTTTGTAGGTTTCGATGCCTATAAAAGGGCAATGGAATTGGCCGATGCCGTTATTTTAGCAACTCCTCCCGGTTTTCGTCCCTATCATTTTGAAGAAGCTGTATTTCAAGGAAAACAAATTTTTATGGAAAAACCTGTTGCTACAGATCCAGCAGGGGTTCAAAGAGTGTTAGCAGCGGCAAAAATTGCGAAAGAGAAAAAATTAAATGTAGTTGTAGGACTCCAGAGACATTATCAAAATTCCTACAGAGAAATAATGAAAAGAGTTCATGACGGAGCCATTGGTGATATTGTTTCGGCTTCTTGTTGGTGGAATAATGATGGTGTATGGGTAAAACCTAGAGTTGCAGGACAAACTGAAATGGAATATCAATTGAGAAATTGGTATTACTTTAATTGGATATGTGGAGATCATATTACTGAACAACATATTCATAATATTGATGTTATCAATTGGGCAAAAAATAGTTATCCAATTAAAGCAAGAGGAACAGGAGGTAGGGAAGTTAGAAA
>JBEBDG010000047.1:0-11865 GCA_041157165.1 Bacteroidota bacterium | reverse complement strand
ATGCCACAATTGCTATGGAGGCTATGCGCCGAAGCAAGCACGTATACGTGCAAAAGCCATTAACACATGATATTTACGAAGCTCGTATTCTAGCTGAAAAGGCGCGTGAAATGAAGGTTGTTACCCAAATGGGAAATCAGGGTTCTTCAGGTGACGGCGTTCGTAAAATGATTGAATGGTTTGATGGTGGAGTTATTGGAAAAGTTAATGAAGTTTTTGTTTGGACAAACCGTCCGGTTTGGCCACAAGGAATTCCCTATCCTGTAGCCGGCCATGAAGTGCCGAAGGAATTAGATTGGGATTTGTGGTTAGGTCCAGCTAAATACAGAGAATTTAATCCTGCCTTTATTCCATTTAAATGGAGAGGATGGTGGGATTATGGTACCGGTGCCTTAGGTGATATGGGTTGTCATTTATTAGATCCTCCATTCAAAGTGCTTGGTATCCGTGATGCCTTGGATGTAGAATGTTCAGTTGGTTCGGTATTTTTACAAGATTGGACGCCAGAATGGATTCCAGAAGGATGTCCTCCTTCTTCTATGGTAACATTGAACTATGGCCCATCGGATAGAAATAAATCAAATGTAAAATTACATTGGTATGATGGTGGTTTACGTGCACCACATCCTGATGGAATTCCATCAACAGATATCATTGGAGATTTAGATGGAACCAATGGCGTTATTTTAATGGGTTCAAAGGGTATCATGACTTGCGGAACGTATGGAATGTATCCAAAAGTATATAAAGATGGGAAACAAGTGCCTGAAGAAGCCTTGCCAAAAGCTAAACTTCCTCGTGTTGAGCGTGGAGATGCTGGTCATAACACCCAGTGGGTAGAAGCTTGTAAGGCAGGTTTTGGTAAAATGGAGGTGAGTTCTCCTTTCGATTATGCGGGTCCTTTTACAGAATCTGTTTTGATGGGTAACTTGGCCATCCGATCTTATATGTTACGAGAAGGTTCAGGTAGGACTGCAAAATATATTGGTCGCCAAAAATTAACTTGGGATGCAGCTAACATGCGAATTACCAACTTTGAAGCAGCCAATCAGTTTGTACGTAGAGAGTACAGACAGGGTTGGACGTTGTAAGAATTATGAATTATGAATTAGCCGCTGAATTTTCAGCGGCTTTTTTATGCATTATGACCGAAAGGATTATTATCTTATATTTGATTCCTCATAATTCATACCTCACAATTCATAATTTATAATTCATAATTCATAATTCAATAAGTATCTTTGCTGCATGGAAAAACATAAAGTACTGGAGCAAATAGAAAAGTGGATTGCAGATCAGGGATTCACCGTAGTTGCAAAAGATTTTGAACGCCCTTGGGGTGGATTTTTTGTTCTTGAAGAAGCAGAGGCTGCTAAGTTTGCTGCCACCTTTTTTCCTGAATTATCATTCGAAGTAATTCAAATTACACAAAAATTAAGTCCAAAATTTTTAGTTGTTGCTCCGCAACAACGCCTTTCGTGGCAATATCATTTTCGTCGCGCTGAAATTTGGAAGGTCGTCAATGGTCCCGTTGCTGTAGCTATTTCTTCTTCTGATGAACAACACAAACCGAATACCTACCAAGACGGCGATTTTATCAAACTAGATGTTGGACAAAGGCACCGACTTATCGGTTTAGATAATTTTGGCCTAGTTGCTGAAATTTGGCAACACACGGATATGCAAAATCCTTCGGATGAAGAAGATATTATAAGATTACAGGACGATTTCGGCAGGTAGCTTCGAAATTTCCAGCCACCGTTCATCACATTTATTAAAAAAATCATATAAAAACTTTGTAGTCAAAAAAAGTTTCCATAGTTTTGTCAACCTTTTAGGAGATAAAAAGATGAGAAATAGGATACTTGAAGGCGCAACTAAGCTTTTCTTTCGTTTTGGAGTAAAATCCATAACGATGGATTCCATTGCTGCAGACTTGGGAATATCCAAAAAAACTATTTATCAGCATTTTCCGGATAAAGATACTTTAGTAAATGAGGTAGTAAGTGCTTTTATTGAAAAGGACCTTGCCCAGTGGAAGGAATTGGATGAGAAATATTCGGATGTCATTGAAAAAATGTTTCGATCGTTTGACATTGTCAAAGAAACCCTAACTGAAATCAATCCAAGGTTGATGTTCGAAGTTCAAAAATACCACCCAGATGCATTTGATATTTTCAAACAATATGAAAATGATGTTATGTATACTCATTTGGTAAATGATTTGAAAAATGGGATTGAAAACGGGTATTTCAGATCAGAACTTTCCATCGAATTAATTGCCAAAGTTCGAATGGCAGAAATCCACATGTTATTCAATCCTGAATTATTTGAGTCTAATAAAATGTCTGTATTTGAATTACATCTTGAATTTTTAGACTATTTCATGAGAGGAATTATGACAGAAAAAGGATTAAAAGTGTATAACTCGTATTTAACCAAAAACCAAATATGATCCGCCTAAGAAAAATCATCACCCTTTTGCTTCTGTTTGGAAGCTCCAGCCTTTTGGCTCAGCAATTTAGTCTGAAAGAGGCTGTGGATTATGCTATTACCCATCATGTGCAGATTAAAAATGCTCAAATTGATGTATTAAATGCTGATGCAAAAATTAATGAAATCAAAGCCATTGGTTTACCACAAGTGAACGGATCTGTAAGCTTGTCGCAAAATCTAATCATACAGCGAATGTTTATTCCTGCAAGTACTTTCAATCCAAATGCCCCTGCAGGAGAGGTAATTGCTGCAGAATTTGGTGTGAGGCATATGGGATTTACCAGTTTTGGATTGAGCCAACTATTATTTGATGGATCTTATCTTTTGGGATTGAAGGCCTCCTCAGTTTATAAAGAGCTATCACAAAAAACGGTGACTCAATCTAAACAGCAAATTGCTGAAAATGTAACCAAAGCTTATTTTGGAATTTTGGTTAATGACAAGCGAATGGCTCTTTTGGATATTAATATTGGTAGATTGGATTCTTTATTGAAGGATACTCGCGCATTAAATAAGGCTGGTTTTGCCGAAAAAATTGATGTGCAACGATTGGAAGTTCAAGCGAATAATTTAAAAACAGAACATGAAAATTTAATTCGTTTGCAAGAATTGGGCTATAGTTTATTGAAATTTCAAATGAGCTATCCAATGGAGGAGCCAATCCTTTTAAAAGATAAATTGGAATCCATTCAATTACAAGCCATCGAAAATCAGCTAGCCCCATTTGATTATTCAAACCGAATTGAATTTTCTATTTTGAAAACGCAAGAAAGTTTGGCTGAATTAGATGTGAAGTCTCAAAAATCAGGATACTTACCACGTTTGGTTTTTACGGCAAATTACGGATACAATACTGGTAGAAAAACGTTCTCAGATATTATTAGTCAGTCTTGGTTTAATAATTCAACGATTGGATTTGCCCTTCAAATTCCAATTTTTGATGGGTTTTCGAAAAAATATAAAACCATACAATCACAAAATACCCTACAAAAGGTTCGTCAGAGTTATGATTTATTGAAATCCAGTATTGATTTACAAAGAAATCAAAGTAGCATTTCTTTGAAAAATGCTTTGGAATCTCTTCGTGAACAAAAATCCAATCTGGAACTTGCTAACGAAATTTCACGAGTTACGCGAGTAAAATACCAACAAGGTGTTGGATCAAGTTTAGAGGTTTTAAATGCCGAAGCATCCATTAAAGAATCTCAAGTAAATTATTTCACCGCCCTTTACAATGCCTTAATTGCGAAAGTTGAATTGGATAAGGCAAATGGCACTTTATATAACGAATAAATAAAAACATTACGCAAATGAAAAAGTACATTTATCTTCTAAGTAGCATGGCGGTTTTGGCAGCATGTTCAAAATCGGTTGACAAAAAACAAGAATTAGCTGATCTCAAAAAGGAAGCAGCTGCTATCAACCAAAAAATAAATAGTTTAGAAAAAGAATTGGGGGTAGGAAAAAAAGAAGAAAATAATCAGGTGATTGCTGTGGCGGTTTCGCCCTTAGTAACCCAAGACTTCAAACATTTTGTGGAATCTCAAGGTTCTGTGGTTGCTGAAAATACGGTCTTAGTAAGTCCACAAACAGGTGGAATGATTCTTTCATTGCCAGTGGTAGCAGGTCAGAATGTTAGCAAAGGGCAATTGATAGCTACCTTAGACAATAGTATTCTAAAAGAATCCATAGAAGAAGTTAAGAACCAGTTGGCCTTAGCAAAAACTTTGTTCGACAAACAAAAGACACTTTGGGATCAGCAAATTGGAACTGAGGTACAATTCCTTTCAGCCAAGGCGAACAAAGAAGCTTTAGAAAAGAGAATCGTTACCTTAAAAGCTCAGTTGGCCATGTCGAGAGTAGTGGCTCCTATTTCAGGTACGATTGAGATTGTTCGTCAAAAAGCAGGAGAAATGGCTGCTCCAGGATTACCAATTGTACAGATTGTAAACTTGGGCAAATTGAAGATCACTTCAAAAGTATCGGATACCTATCTAGGATCAGTACGTGTCGGAGACCCAATAACTGTTAAATTCCCAGATATCAATAAAGAAATTCCTGCTCGAATTTCCGTTGTTTCGAAAATGGTGAATCCATTGACAAGAACTTTTGATATTGAGGCGGCTATTCCTAATTCGGGAGATTTAAAACCTAATCAATTGGCGGTAATTAACATCAATGATGTAACCAAAACAAAAGCAATTGTAATTGATGAAAATCTAATCCAAAAAACAGAAAAGGGCAATTTAGTATATGTGGCTGTTGAAGAAGGAGGTAAAAAAATTGCTAAAGCCAAGATGATAACCTTGGGTTTATCATTTAATGGTCAAATAGAAATTGTTTCTGGACTTCAAGCTGGGGATCAATTAATTACCCAGGGATATCAGGATTTAGTGGATGGACAATTAGTAAACTTTTAATTTTAGCCGGTTTATTCGATGGAAAAAAATAAAAAAAATGAACAATTGCCAGAAGGCAAAGGGTTCATCTATAATATGGTAGGCTGGCTGAGTTCCAATCGAACCACCGTTTACATTTTTACATTTATCATCTTTTTGGCCGGTTTTATGATTTATAGAAACCTTCCGAAAGAACAATTTCCTGATATTGTTGTACCGCAAATGGTTGTTCAAACAGTTTATGCCGGTGCAACTCCATCTGATATTGAAAACACAATTACCAAACCTATTGAGAAGCAAATCAAATCGGTAACGGGTGTAAAACGTGTTAAATCAAATTCTTTACAAGATGTATCCATTATCATTATTGAATTCAATACTGATGTAGATGTTGCGGTTGCCAAACAGCGAACGCAAGATGCAGTAGATAAATCAATAGCCGATTTGCCAAAGGATTTAACAAGACAACCCTCTGTTTCTGAGGTAAACTTTTCTGAGTTTCCAATCATGAACATCAATATTGCTGGGGATTATCCTTTAGACAAGTTGAAAAAATATGCTGAAGATTTGCAGGATGAGATCGAGGGAATGCCAGAAATTACGCGTGTAGATGTTTTAGGTGCTTTGAAACGTGAAATTCAGATTAATTTGGATTTGGCAAAAATGCAAAGTTATGGAATCACCTTTTATGATATCCAAAGCGTTGTGCAAGGTGAAAATGTAAACATTTCAGGTGGTGAATTGAATGTTAGTGGAGTGCGAAGGGCTTTACGTGTGACCGGAGAATTTAAAACAGTAGCTCAGTTAAGTAATTTAATTTTACGTTCAAGTACTGGTGCAACAGTTCGTTTAAAAGATATTGCCGATGTTTCTGATAGTTATGAGGAAAAGCAAGATTTTGCGCGATTGGATAAAAAATCGGTAATAACCCTAAACGTAATCAAACGCGGTGGATCTAACCTAATTGAAGCCGCAGATCGAATCGAAAAAACCATTGAAGAATACAGAGAAAATCGTTTTCCAAAAGGATTAGTTGTTTCAGTTACTGCAGATCAATCAGAAAGAACCAGAGGTGATTTAGCTGATTTGATCAATACTGTCATTTTAGGATTTGTATTCGTGGTAATTGTATTGATGTTCTTCATGGGGGTTCGTGATGCCGTATTTGTCGGATTATCTGTACCTCTATCTGCACTATTGGCCTTTTTGTTCATGCCAGGACTTGATTTTACACTGAACACCATCGTATTATTTGGTTTCTTGTTAGGATTAGGTATTGTTGTGGACGATGCAATTGTGGTTATCGAAAATGCACATCGATTGTATAATAATTTCAGAAAGCTAACCATTACAGAAGCTGTTAAATTGGCTGCATCAGAAGTTTTTGTTCCAGTTTTAACAGGTACCTTAACAACGATTTCTCCATTTTTACCTTTGCTTTTTTGGCCAGGTATTGTGGGTGAGTTTATGAAATATTTACCAATGACTTTGATCATTACTTTGTTTGCTTCTTTATTTGTGGCCTACGTAATGAATCCAGTTTTTGCGGTATCTTTCATGAAGCGTCATGATGAGGAATCAAATGATGTACATGCCCCTCAATTTAGTGATATTCGCAAGACAGTCTTTATCCTATTAAGTCTTTCAATTGCTGGTTATGTCCTTGGTTTTGGTATAGGAAACTTTGGTTTTGGTAACTTCTTTTTGTTCTGTTTGGGTATTTATGTATTGAATCATTTTGTAATTACACCCAAAATGATTGTTCCCTTTCAACTAAGGACTTTACCTAATTTCAAAAATAATTATCGTCGATTAATTCAATACGTGATTACCGGGAAACGACCAATTTATGTAGTAATTGGCTCCTTTTTCCTGTTGATTTTTACGTTTGTATTGATGGGGATTGTAAAACCAAAAGTGATCTTTTTCCCTTCTGGCGATCCAGATTATATTTACATTTATAATAAAATGCCTGTTGGAACAGATTCACGAGTTACGGATTCTGTTACGAAGGTAATTGAAGAAAAAGTTTTTACCTTATTGAAAAAAGAAAATGCTGGTAATATTGTCAATTCGGTTATTTCCAATGTAGGTAAAAATGCTGGCGATCCAATGAATCCCGATCGCGCAGCAACGCCAAATAAGTCGAAAGTTACCGTTGCGTTTGTGAAATTGACGGAAAGAGATGGTCGCAGTACGCAGGAATTGTTAAACAAATTTCAAGAATATTTTTTCAAAAATCCGATTCCTGGTGTTGAAATGGCCATTGAAAGGGAAAGAAATGGTCCGCCTACAGGTAAACCAGTTGCCATCGAAATTGCTGGTGATGATTTCTTGACCCTACTTGATTTAGAAAAGAAGGTTAGATTATTGGTTAAAAAGTCAGGTATTCAAGGAATTCAAGAATTGAAATCTGATTTAGTTACCAACAAGCCTGAAATTATCATTGATGTAGACCGAGAAAAAGCAAGTCGTGAAGGTATCAGCTCTGCTCAGGTGGCCATGGCTATTCGTACTGGATTATTTGGAGCTGAAATTTCTAAGTTTAGAGATGTGAAAGATGAATATCCTATTCAATTACGATTGAAGGGAGAATCTCGGAATCAAATTGAGCGATTATTATCGATGAATATAACCTATCGGGATATGAATCTGGGAGGAGCCTTACGTCAGGTTCCTTTGAACTCCATTGCATCTATTCATTATGCAACCTCTTTCTCGCAAATCAATCGTAAGAATCAAGAACGTATGATTACGTTGAGTTCGGATGTATTACAAGGCTATAATGCAAATGAAATAGTTTCGGAATTAAGTTCCTTGTTTGAAACAATGGATTTACCTCAAGGTTACAAAATCAAAATGGGTGGAGAGCAGGAAGATCAAAAAGAATCGATGGGATTTTTGGGATTAGCTTTTGCGGCTGCTTTGGTATTGATTTACTTGATCCTAGCTACTCAGTTTAATTCTGCGACTAAACCATTTATCATTTTTGCAACCATTTTATTATCATTGATTGGTGTTCTATTGGGCTTCATGGCATTTGGGATGACCTTCTCAGTTGTTATGTCGGGTGTGGGAATTATTGCCCTAGCCGGTATTGTGGTAAAAAATGGTATTTTGTTAATTGAATTCATTGAGGAATTGCGATTTAAGAGAGGATATGAATTAAAAGAAGCCATTATTGAAGGTGGAGGCATCCGACTAACGCCTGTTTTACTTACTGCTTCAGCTGCAGTATTGGGTTTGATTCCTCTGGCTATTGGGTTATCAATTGATTTTGTTAGTTTATTTACAGAATTAAACCCGCATATTTTTATAGGCTCAGATTCTGCAGTTTTCTGGGGGATATTGGCCTGGACCATCATCTTTGGATTGACCTTCTCAACAGTTCTTACCTTGGTCATTGTGCCATGTATGTATTACATCTCCGAAAGAATTAGGGAGCGGTTTTAGGGAAGTTGAAAGTTGAAAGTGGGAAGTTGAAAGTGGTTTAATTGAAAAATATTTTGTATATATAATGATAAATTTTCAACTTCCCACTTTCAATTTTCAACTTAAATGAAGTACCTATTACTCCTTTTCTTCCCATTATCCCTTTTTTCCCAACTTACTACCACTGATTTTAAAGCTGTTCGTTTAAAAGCCGGTATACAAAATAAGCAATTTGTCTATCAGGTTTCCTTTCAAGGGAAACAAGTTATTGCGCCTTCTACCTTAGGTTTTGACTTAGCTAATCCTTCACGACCATTAGATACTTTTGAACTAATTCATATTGATTCTTCTACTTCAAATTCTGTTTGGAGACCTGTTTGGGGAGAGGAGGATGAAATATATGATTTTCATAAGAAAGTCGTTTTTCATTTAAAAACGAATTCAAAACCTACCGTTCTGTTAGATATTGAATTTAAGATATCTAAGGAAGGCGCAGCCTTCCGTTATCTTTTCCCCAAACAAGAAAACCTACAACATTTTATCGTCAAAGATGAAAAATCAACCTTTCACCTTTCGGAAAATGTACTTGCTTTTTGGATTCCAGGAGATTACGATACCAATGAATATTTATACAATACCACACGCTTATCTGAAGTAGATGCCCTTAAAGCTGCTGCTCTAGAAAAAGATATTGCCGTTACGGCTTTAGTGGACTCTAAAACCATTCAGGTTCCTTTGATGTTGAAAAGTGACCGCGGTTTATATGTAAATATACACGAGGCGGCACTGATTGGTTATCCGGCCATGCTATTGAGTTTAAATAAAAATAATTATTCTTTTACGAGTCATTTGGTTCCAGATGCGGTTGGAAATAAAGCCTATTTAGAAACCGGTTTTTCTACTCCTTGGCGTGTGATTAATGTAGCAGAAAAAGCAAGAGATATTTTAAGTTCTCGTTTGATTGTCAATTTAAACGAGCCAACAAAAATCGCAAAAACCGATTGGATCAAACCGCAAAAATATATGGGTGTTTGGTGGGAAATGCACATTGGGAAAGGTACTTGGCAAATGACAGGAGGTAAACATGCCGCCACTACAGAGAATACTAAAAAATACATTGATTTTGCAGCCAAGCATGGCTTTGATGGGGTCTTGGTGGAAGGTTGGAATAAAGGATGGGAAGATTGGTTTGGGAATTGGAAAGAAGATGTGTTCGATTTTGTGAGTCCGTACCCAGACTATGGATTGAATGAATTGAAAGAATATGCCAAATCAAAGGGAGTTAAATTAATCATGCATCATGAAACTTCGGGTGCTGTAACCAATTATGAGCGCAGGATGGATAAGGCCTTTCAGTTTATGAAAGACAATGAAATTAATACCGTAAAAACGGGCTATGTTGGAAAAATTATTCCAAGAGGAGAGCATCACGATAGCCAATGGATGGTCAATCACTACCAGCGAGTTGCAGAAAAAGCAGCAACTTATGGAATAATGGTTGATGCACATGAACCCGTACACCCAACAGGTTTGCACAGAACGTTTCCGAATTGGATGTCGAATGAGGCGGCAAGAGGAACAGAATTTAACAATGCACCCACTTTAGGAATTGTACCAGAACATCAAACCATTTTGCCGTTTACTCGATTAATGGGAGGGTCCATGGACTATACCCCAGGATTGTTTCATTTTGAATTGAATCAATTTGAAAAAGAACGGAAACAAAAGGTACTAAGTACTTTGGCCAAGCAATTAGCGTTATATATTACAATATATAGCCCTTTGCAAATGGCTGCCGATTTGCCAGAAAATTATGAGAAGCACTTAGACGCCTTTCAATTTATCAAAGATGTGCCCGTAAATTGGTCGGAAACGGTTGTATTAGAAGCTGAGCCGGGAGAATTTGTAGTGATGGCCAGAAGAGAAAAAAATAAAGGTAATTGGTACGTAGGAGGGATTACAGATGAACAGGCGCGCAAATTGTCTATACCATTGAATTTCTTAAAACCTAATAAAAAATACCAAGCAATTTTATACAAAGACGGAGCTGATGCGCATTATGCGTCTAATCCGTCGAGTTACCAAATTACCAAACAATTGGTAGATGCTTCTACTAATTTATCGGTTGATTTGGCAGCAGGTGGTGGAATTGCTATTCAAATTTTAGAACTATGAAAAAATTAAACCTATTATTCTTACTTCTTCCTTTTTCCTTCCTCCTTTTTACTTCATCTTTCTTTCTTTCTGCCCAGGCAAAACCTCAACGAGTGATTGTCATCATGACTGATGGCTTACGTTGGCAAGATGTGTTTCGTGGGATGGATCCTGAAATAGCCAACCAAAAGAAATTCCATCATGGAGATAGTTTACAAATTTTTCAAAAATATTGGGCTTCAACGCTTGAAGAAAGAAGGAAAAAATTGATGCCTTTTTTTTGGAGTACTGTTCAATCGCAAGGCCAGATTCATGGCAATCGCGACAAAGGTAGTTTGATGAATGTGGCAAATCCGTATTGGTTTTCTTATCCAGGATATAGCGAATTAACCACTGGTCAAGTAGATACGGCAGTGAACTCCAATGAATACAAGCCCAATCCGAATACTAATTTTTTTGAGTATGTAAATACCTTGCCAGCCTATAAAGGCAAAGTGGTAGCTTTTGGCGCATGGAATGCCTTTGATCGAATTTTGAATGAAAAAAGAGCAGGTTTTCCCGTGATCAATGCATTTGACGAGTATGTGAAAATTGGGAAAGACAATGAGGCTCAATTATTAACGAATATGGTAAAAGACACACATCGACCTTTTGGGACCTCTGAAGTGCTCGATGTATTTATGCATTATCAAATCATGCATTATCTTAAAAAAGAAAAGCCGATGGCAGCCTTTTTATCGTATGGGGACACGGATGAATTTGCTCATGAAGGAAATTACTCCTACTATTTAGATGGCGCACATGCATTTGATAAGTATGTGAAGGATATTTGGGATTTTGTACAATCTGACCCGGATTATAAAAATCAAACCACGATATTAATTACAACAGACCATGGTAGAGGAGAGGCCATTAAAAGTCAATGGACCTCACATGGCCAAAAAGTGTTGGATTCGCATCAAACCTGGTATATGATGGTTGGAAATGGAGTTCAGGCAAAGGGCGAGATAACAAGTCCTGAGCAAACCTACACCAAGGAGTTAATTCACATGGTTTCAGACCTGATGGGTCTGAATTTTAGGAGTGAGAAGAAATAGGTAGGTCGCCTTGTTAAGAAATTATTAACAAATGCTTTCAAATTTAATATTTCGCTAACATTTTGAACATATTGGCTTAACCCCTTTAGGAAATTGATCGGGTACTTTTGTGATACATTTTCACCAGTATATCACAGCGTATGTACCAATTTTCTAAAAAAACCCTTTTATCTCTTTTTTTATTATCAATTTCATTTGTGGGCTTTGGTCAGTCGGGTATCTTAAAAGGTACTTTAACAGATTCGAAGTCAAAAGAATCCTTAATTGGAGCAACGGTTCGAATTGAG
>JBEBDG010000046.1:0-12091 GCA_041157165.1 Bacteroidota bacterium | reverse complement strand
CATCAAGGTTGATGAAGTTAATTTGAAAAAATCAACAAAAATTAATTTATTATTTATAGGAAGACTCATAGAAGAAAAAAATCTCTTTAATACACTTACTTTATTAGCAAAAGTAAATGATATAGTACCCATTAAATTTGATATATATGGAGATGGTCCACAGGAAAACGCACTTCAAAATTTTGTTAAAAAAAATAAAATTGATTTTGTTGAATTTAAATCTAAAATTAAATGGGAGGATATATCAAAAATTTATCCAAATTATTCTCATTTAATCTTACTTTCTAGCTCAGAAACCTGGGGAATGGTTGCAAATGAGGCACAATTTTTTAATTTAAATGTAATTTGTAGCTCAAATTGCGGATGTGCGAATGATTTAATTATAAATAATTACAATGGCTTAGTAATAAACCAAATGGATAACCAATTGACACCTAATTCAATTGCCAATTATCTTTTAAAACAAAAAGAATCTAGTATTTTTACTAAGAATAATAATTTGATTTTTGATGAATCTTATACAATTAGGAAATTTATCAAAAAACTATATTTAGTCAATGAGCTCAAATAATTCAAAAGATATTACAGTCGTTATTTTAACCTATAATGAAGAATTACATTTGGCAAGATGTATTCAATCTTTACAAAATTTGGTGAAAAGGATTGTAATTGTAGATTCCTTCTCAAACGATCAAACTAAACAAATAGCTCAACAATTCAATGTGGACTTCTATGAAAATAGATGGAATCAAAATTATGCTCAACAATTTAATTGGGCATTAGAGAATTGTAATATTACAACTTTATGGACCATGCGTATGGATGCAGACGAATACTTGAGTCCGCAATTATTAAATGAACTAAATCAATATTTTCAAACAAATACTAATGAAGTAAATGGAATAGTTATCCCAAGAAACGTGATTTTCAAAAAGAAATTAATTCGATTTGGAGGATATTTTAAAATTCCACTATTGAGGATATGGAAAACTGGAAGTGGAAAATGTGAAGAAAGGTGGATGGATGAACACATCGTATTAAATAATCCAATATTACATTTTACGCGTAATGAGGTTATAGATGAAAACTTGAATTCAATACACTGGTGGACAATTAAACATAACAATTATGCCAGGAGGGAGGCAGTTGACTATTTAATTAATAAATATCAAATCAATTTAAACGAAGATAAATTAGAAACGAATAAATCTGCCTCTTTTAAAAGACATATTAAAAATAATTATTACAATTCATTACCCTTATTTTTAAGAGCATTTATCTATTTTATATTTAGATATTTTTTTAATTTAGGCATGCTTGATGGAAAAAGTGGATTAATATGGCATTTTCTTCAAGGTTTTTGGTATAGATTTCTAGTAGATGTAAATATTTTTGAAATTGAACAAAATTGTCAATATAATCCAGAATTAATTAAAAAACATATAATTAATAATTGGATTAATTAAGATAAAATTATGCAGCTGTCTACTTTTAAACAGTCTTTATTTACTTCCAAACTCACCAAATTAAAATATGGCATTTGGTTGATTATTTCTAATTTTATTTTTTTAACAAATATTCCTTACCCCTCATTCATTAAAGTTTTGGTACTAAAACTTTTTGGTGCAAAAATTGGTAACGGTGTAGTAATAAAACCTCATGTAAAGATTAAATTTCCTTGGTTACTTACAATTAAGGACAATGTTTGGCTTGGGGAAAATGTCTGGATTGACAATTTATCTTATGTCCATCTAGGTTCAAATGTCTGCATTTCTCAAAACAGTATTATTTTAACAGGTAATCATAATTATAAACTGGAAAGTTTTGATTTAATTACCAAACCCATTACGATTGAAGATGAAGTTTGGGTAGGGGCAAATTGTTTTATTACAAATGGAATTACAATCCAAAAAAAATCAGTAATTTTAGTTTCTTCAACTGTTATTCATTCAACTGAAGAAGGTTTTATTTACAGGGGTAATCCTGCTGTTAAATTGAAAAAAAGATAACAATTATGACATTAATAGATTTATTAACAGTTAAAGAAATTCAAATTGCCATTTCATTTTTTATTTCTTTAGTTATATCTATAGCCATTATTCCTGTAATCATAAATATTTCTAAATTAAAAGATTTGATGGCTGAAATACAACTTAGGAGTTCCCACGATCAAGTTACACCAACACTTGGGGGTATCGCGATATTTGCTTCAACATTAATTTCTTATTTCATTTGGGACAATCCTAATGAAGGTCATGATACGCATCTTACAGTTTCTGCAATAATTATATTATTCTTTCTTGGGATAAAGGATGATATTTTAATTTTATCACCCCAAAAAAAATTAATTATTCAAATTGCGGCTTCTTTATTACTAATTACTTTAGGAAATATCAGGATCACAAATCTTTATGGATTATTTGGAATTCAAGAAATCCCATATTTAATAAGTATTTCATTTACAACATTTATTTTTATATCCATTATTAACTCCCTAAATCTTTTAGATGGCATAGATGGATTAGCAGGGACGGTAGGATTGTTCGCTTCTTTATCTTTTTCCTTTTTATTTTATCGATTGGGATTTTTTGCACATTCAACTTTAGCTATCTCTTTGGCTGGTTCAATCATCGGATTCCTTAGATACAATTGGTCAAAAAAGAATAAAATATTTATGGGGGATACGGGTGCTTTAATTATTGGTTTTTTGCTATCATTTTTCTCAATCAAATTTGTAATGATAAATGATACATTTAATTATAACCCATCATTAGGTCACGATGCTCCAATTATTACCATTCTTATTCTACTACTTCCCTTATTTGATACCTTGAGAATGTTTACCATTCGAATGTTGAATGGTAAATCTCCATTTGTTGGTGATAGAAATCATATGCACCATTTATTAATTGATTCAGGTTTCTCACACGTCAAATCAACCTTTATTTTATTAAGTTACAACTTAGTCATATTTGGATTTTATTTAATTAATAAAAATTACCTTAATAATAATTCCACACTGTTTTACTTATTTGTAAATTTTATTATTTACTGTTTAATTGGAAATTATTTAAGTAAGAAAATTGATTCAAAAAGCATTGAACGTCTTCAATTTAGTAAAATTGATAAAATAAAACGTCTTCAAATAGTGGATCAATACAAAAAAGAAGAAAGTAAAGACATCCTATCCAAATAAACATTTCAATCTTTACCAATAATTTTATTTCAAGGTTTCATGCAAGATATTACTAGTTTAAGAAATGGAATAGATCAAATTGATGACCAAATTTTACAATTGCTTGTAAATAGAATGAATTTGGTGGATGAAATTGGTAAACTGAAAAGAGATTCGAATACTGCTATTTACCATCCGGATAGGGAAAAAGAAATAATTGAAAGACTTGCCTCTAAAAACACTGGGCGTTTAAGTAAAACTGCAATTGAAGCGATCTATTTAGAAATTTTTGGAGTTTCTAGAAATCTAGAATTACCGGAAATTATATCATTTTTAGGTCCAGATGGAAGTTTTACCCATCAAGCAGCAGAAAATAGATTTGGAGCTGTTGCAGATTACATTTCTCTACCATCTATTCAGTCAGTTTTTGATTCAGTAGAAACGGGAAGGGCAAAATATGGTGTAATTCCAATTGAAAATAATCAGGAGGGAATGGTAAAAGAAACTCTTGATATTTTGTTCGAGAAAAATGTTTTCATCATTTCTGAAATTATCATACCTGTTAATTTTTGCATTGCTAGTAAATTGGGGAACATTCATCATATAACTAAAATATATTCAAAAGATATTGCCTTTAATCAATGTACAAAGTTTTTAAGTGATTATTTTGGATCAAAAGAAGAAGGGTTCTTTGTACAAGTAGACTCCACTTCAAAAGCAGCCCAATTAGCTGAAAAAGAAGAAGGAGCTGCTGCCTTATGTTCACATATTGCAGCCAAAATAAATCATTTACCCATTTTATTTGATAATATTCAAGATTCTGATTCCAATCATACGAGATTTTATATTATTTCTAAACAGGTTAATCTAAAAAAGACAAATAAAGATAAAACAAGTATTGCTGTAAAACTTAAAAATGATGATAAACCGGGAGCTTTGGTTGATTTATTAAAAGAATTTCAAGCAAAAAACATAAATTTATTAAAAATTGAATCAAGACCTATAAAACAAATTTATGATTTCAAATTTTGGTTTTTTATGGATTTAGAGGGAAATTATTTAGATGAAACCATTCAGGAAATAATCAGTAGAAGAGGTGATGAAATTAAATTTTTAGGTAGCTATATGAATTTATGTTAAAATTAAAGTAGCAGATTCAATATCAATTTGAATCTGCTTTTTTAATTCATCTATCGAATTAAATTTAATTTCATCTCTAATTTTTTCAATAAATTCTACACGAATTTTTTTACCATAAATTTCCTCATCAAAATTAAAAACATGTGTTTCAACATTGATTTGATTATCATCAATAATTGTTGGACGAATTCCTAAGTTAGTAACTCCTTTATACCATTCTTCATCTATTAAAATTTTAACTGCATAAACTCCAAATGAGGGAGTAAATAAGTCTTGATTGAAATAAATATTGGCAGTTTTAAACCCTATTTGACGACCAAGTTGTTTTCCTTTTACCACTTCACCTTCTAAGTAATAGGTTCTTCCTAGATATTCTGGAAGAGTTTTAACACTTCCTTTACCTAACAATTCTTTTATTAAAGTAGAACTAACAATTTGATTATTTAATTCTACAGCGATTACAGAAAATGCTTTTATTTTACTTGAATAATTGTTGTTTACATATTCAACTGAACCCTCTCGACCCTTTCCAAAATGATTATCATATCCTAAAACTAAATAACTGGTATTCAAATATTTAAATAAAACCTCTTCAATAAATTCTTTAGCTTTAAGTGATGCAATAAATTCATTAAATGGTAAAATAATTAAATGGTCAATTTGAAATTTACTAATTTGTTCAATTTTATCCTTAATTGGAAATATAAACTCATTTTTTGAATTTATATTAAAATAGGTAGAAGGAGCGTTTGAAAATGTAATGACTACACTTTCTAATTTTTTTTCATTTGATAAGCTTACAACCTTTGACAGTACTGATTGATGACCCAAATGAAGCGAATCAAACATTCCAATGGTTACAATGGAATGTTTAAAATTCATTTTTACTGATTTATAGTCATAATAAAGTTTCATACTTTTGTTCTTCAAATTCTAGAATAGACATGGCATTTTCTACTGAATAATCGCCAATTTTAGTCCTTCTTAATGCTTTTAAATAAGCTCCACTTTTACAAAGTCTACCAAAATCTCGCACAATACTTCTAATATAGGTTCCTTTTGAACATTTAATTACAAAATCAATTTCTGGGAAATTATTATAATTTAAATCAAAACTGTAAACCTCTACTTTTCTAGATTTAATGGTAATTTCTGATTCTTGAACACCTTTTCGAGCATGAACAAACAGACGTTTACCTTCTTGTTTTACAGCAGAATAGATAGGAGGTGTTTGTTCAATTTCTCCTAAAAAAGAAATGGCAACATCTTTGATTAAGTCAATTGAAATATGATCAATTGGAAAATCTGTTTGATCAAATTCTGTCTCTAAATCAATGGAGGGTGTTGTTTTACCTAAAACAAAAGTACCAGTATATGTTTTGCTTAATGACTGAAAGTATTCTATTTTTTTTGTGTATTTACCTACACATATTATCAATAAACCAGTAGCAAGTGGATCTAAAGTACCAGCATGACCAATCTTTTTAAATTTAGCCATGAATTTCATTTTTTTAACTACATCAAACGAAGTCCAAGTTGCTGGCTTATCTAATAAATAAAACTTATCCTCTACTATCTCTATTGATTCCAAAGTAAATATATTGCTAATAAAATGGCAGAAAGAATTCGATAATACCCAAACAAAGCAAATCCCTTTTTTGATATAATTGAAACCATCCACCTAATCGTTAATAAGGCTACTATAAAACTTACACAGAAGCCTATGAATAAACTGATTAATTGTTCAGATTGAATAAATGTTGGTATATCATCCTTATAATCAAGTATTTTTTTAAAACTAGCTGCAAGTATGGTAGGGATAGCCAGTAAAAATGAAAATTCCACCGCATTTTTATGACTCAATCCTTGAAGTCTACCACCTACAATTGTAGCTCCTGACCTGGATACACCAGGTATCATTGCCAAACATTGAAAAAAGCCAATATTTAAAGCTTTAATTGGACTTAGGTATTGCTCTAAATCTTCTTCTTGCTTAATTGAAACAATCCATTTATCTATCTTTAGCAAAATAATACCACCTACAAACCATGAAAAAACGATGTACCAATATCCATCAAAAAGTGACTCTAAAAAATCATCTAAAAGAATTCCAAAAATTGCCGCAGGAATAAATGAAAAAAGAATTAAATAATAAATTTTGAATGATTTAAGTAATCTTTTAAAATACAAAACAGGAACTGCTAAAATAGCACCAAGCTGAATAAAAATGGTGTAAAAATTAACATAATGACTTGATTGAACATTACATAATTTTTCTGTGACCAAAAGGTGGGCAGTCGAGGAAATAGGTAAAAACTCCGTTAAACCTTCTACAAGGCCTAAAATAAATGAAATTAAATTTGAAATCATTTTTTAATTTTAAAAAGAGAAAAAATCGGAATAATCACACCTAATAAAACCAAAATTGGTCCTAATGTAATTCCTGTAAAACCCATGCCAAATTCAGATTTATCTAAAGTCATTACGAATAAACCGAGGAATATAATTGCAATTCCAATTAATAAAACCTGAATTCTTTTTTTATCTAAGGGGAAGTTTGACATGTTAAAATAAATTAGTTCTCTGAATATTTAAATACCTATTTAATGAAAAATAAGTTGAAACCATTGAAAATAAAAGTAATACTAATAAGCCATAACCAAATACAGTTAAAATATTTTGGCTAGAAAATAAATATGAATTTAATTCAGGAACATTATTTCCTATGTAAAAATATATTCCTGTTAATATAACCATACCTATAATAAAACTGATAATGACATTCTTCAAAATGTCTAGAAAATAAGGCTTTTTTATGTATGCATCTGTTGAACCCAATAATTGCATAGATTTAATTATCGTTCTATTTGCATGTATGATTAATCGAATATAGTTCAAAATCTGAAAATAGGTGATTAGTAATATAAAAATTGCAAGGGTTAATAAAATCAATGAAACTTGTTTAGTCTTGGTTAGAAGAACAGATAAGTAGGAGGAAGGATAAGTTACTTCATAAATACCCGCTTTAGAATTAAAAACGTTTGAAATTGAATCTATTTTATTTTTTTCCTTAAATTTTTCATCCAAATTTATGGTTAATAAATTTTTAAAAGGATTTTCATCTCCTAAAAGGGCTTGGTAATCTTCATGACTTGATTGTAAAAATTCCTTTGATATTTGGTCCTTAGTTGAAAATTGAATGGAATTAGTATTGTTTTTATCAACTAATGAGTTAAGTGACCAGGCATTTTTAATACTATCAAGATTGGAAACATTAACTGAATCTTCTAAATAAACGTACAATTTTATTTCATCTTTTAATTGTTTTGATATATTTCCAAAACCCAAAAAAATTTGGATGAAAACTGATATTAAAATCATTAGTAAAGACAAAGAAAAAATCAATAAGGCTCCAGTTGAATGAGGCTTTGTTTTAGAATATTTCATTAATTTTTAAGTTTTTCTATTTGATCTCTAATTTTTGCAGCAGATTCATAATCTTCTTTATCTAATGCTGATTCTAATTGATTCGTAAGGTCTGTTATGCTTAATTCAGGGACATTATTTTCATAAACTTCCTCTTCGTAATCTTCTATTTTTTCATTAGGGATACATATGGAAGCCAATAACTTCCTATAAACAAAAATTGGTGCTTGCGTTTTTACAGCCAAAGCAATGCTATCAGATGGCCTTGAATCAATTTTAATTATTTCTGATTCTTTTTCTAAATAAATAGTAGAATAAAAAATACCATCTATAAAATCTGTAATTACAACTTGCTTGATACTAATTTTTACCGAATTTAATATGGAAAGAATTAATTGTGAGGTTAAAGGTCTTGGAATTTCAACATCCTCTAAATAAACCGAAATTGTTTGTGCTTCAGCAGGTCCAATTACTATTGGGAAAGCAGATTGATTGTCTTCATTACTCTTTAATAATAAAATATATGAATTAGAACCCAGATTACTAGGTGCTATTGATGCAATCGAAATAGAGACAAGATTTTCCAATGGTGAATTAAAATCCAAATTTACAAAATTTCACCTAAAAAACTCTTATTTAATATTTTTTAACAATTCTGGTACCACTTGAAATAAGTCACCAATAATCGCATAATCGGCATTTTTAACAAAAGGAGCTTCAGGGTCAGAATTGATTACTATAATTGTTTCAGAACCATTTACTCCAGCCAAATGTTGAATCGCACCTGAAATTCCACAAGCAATATAAAGTTTTGGTGCTATTTTAATACCTGTTTGACCGACATGCTCATGATGGGGACGCCAATTTAAATCTGAAATTGGTTTTGAGCAAGCCAAAGCAGCGCCTATTTTGGTTGATAATTGCTCAATAATTCCCCAATTAGATGGATCTTTCATTCCTCGGCCAGCACCAACTACAAATTTTGCATCTGGTAAGGATATTGCATTATTCAATTTATTCAAACGAATCAGGTGCCCTTTTTTATCAGAAAAATGTATTGCGATCTCAGAGCTCATAGGAATACTCATTGATTCAGTTGTTAACTCTTTGCATTTAAATGATTTAGATAAAATTAGAATTAAACGTTGATCTGAACTGTATGTTGATTCAGCCTTACCAGAAAAAGTTTGACATGTCACCTTTTCCTCACTTATTTCAACTACATTATTTAAAATTTCCATTGGCAAATGACTACCAAGGTAACAAGCCAAATCAATTGAATAAGAGTTATTTTCAAATAGAATCCAATCATAATTATTGAATTTCTCTAATAATTCAACATTTTCAGCAAAATTTTTGGTACCTGAACCTTCTATGTCTATTGGGTAAACCTCAATAGTGCCATAACTTTTTATTTGTTGAATTACATTTGAAATTAATTCACTTAATATAGAACTTTTATTATCAACTAAAATTGCTATTTTTTTCATTTTAATTTAATTGATTAGGTTATTTATTATATCCGCTATTTCCTTTGTATCCTCTAATTTATAAACTCGTTTCAGGCGATTCTTTTCAATTATTTGGTCATTGAATTGCTTAATCGTTGGCTGCAATAATGGATCTATCACAGTAAGAGGCTTAGTTCTTGCCATCATAATTCCACGCATTGATGGAATTTTCCATTCAGCAATTGGTTCTTGACAACCAAATACTGCTGGTAAAAATACCTCATAATCTGCCGTTCCATCTGGAACTTCAACATGTATTTTTACCTTTTGTGGATCTAAAACATCTAATTGCATAACTGGAGAAAAATGATTAAAATTTAATCCATTTCCCACTAATCGATGCACCAATCCATTATTTGAATCAATAGATTCTTTACCCATTAAAATTAAATCATATGATCTTTTTTGCGCAAAATGTATTATTTCTGTTGCAACTTGTTTTGAACTAATAGCAGGAACCTTAATTTGAAACGCCTCATCTGCTCCAATAGCTAAAGATTTTCTAAGTAAGGTCTCTGCAGATGCATCATCACCCACATAGACAACAGATAAAGTAGCATTGTTTTGTTCCTTAATCTCTATTGCCTTAGAAAGAGCATAATCATCATAGGGGCCAATAATCATTGTTAAACTTCTTTTGTCAATTTTGCCAGTTGCCGAATCAATGACTAATTTTGAGGTGGTATCAGGTACAATTCCTATACAAACTAAAATATTCATATATTTAAAATTAAATTAGTATGCAAGCATACTAATTTTTAGCAATAAAATGAAGCAATCAAGAAAAAATATTATTTTAGAAGAGATAAAAAATGAACCAGAAAACCCATTTAATTATTATCTATTAGCTTTAGAGTTAAAAAGAGAAGGAAATAAAAAAGAAGCTTTACAAGAATTTGATTATTTGATAAATAATTTTCCGGATTATTTGCCTGTCTATCAAACATATATTTTGTATTTAATTGAATTAGCAATTGAAGACGAAAAATTAATACAATTAATTAATAGTGGAATTAACTTAGCAATTAGCCAAAATAATAAAAAAGCCCAAAGTGAACTTCAGGCTATTTTTGATATATATTGTTAAGCTAGCAATTGTTCTTCTAAATCTTTTTCAATTATTAAATTTTCAATGATAAATTTTTGTCTATCTGGAGTATTCTTTCCCATATAATAGGTTAAAAGCTGAGGAATTGTAAAATCTTTTTCCAAAATAACAGGTTCAAGTTTAATGTCGTCACCAATAAATGTACCAAACTCTTCAGGCGAAATTTCTCCCAAACCTTTAAATCTTGTTATTTCAGGTTTAGGACCTAGTTTTTCAATTGCATTCCTTCTTTCTTCATCAGAATAACAATAAATGGTTTCTTTTTTGTTTCGAACCCTAAATAGTGGGGTTTCAAGTATAAACAAATGTCCATTTCTTACCAAATCTGGAAAAAATTGAAGGAAAAAAGTAAGAATCAATAACCTAATGTGCATTCCATCAACATCAGCATCTGTGGCAATCACAATTTTATTATATCGTAAATTGTCTAAAGAATCTTCAATATCAAGAGCATGTTGTAATAAATTAAATTCTTCATTTTCGTAAACTATTTTTTTTGTGAGTCCGAAACAATTCAAAGGTTTTCCTCGTAAACTAAAAACAGCCTGAGTTTGTACATCTCTTGCTTTCGTAATACTTCCACTAGCAGAATCCCCTTCAGTAATAAACAAGATAGAATCATGTTTATTTTCAGCCTTTTCATCTACTAAATGGACACGACAATCTCTAAGCTTTTTATTGTGAAGATTTGCCTTTTTAGCTCTTTCATTAGCTAATTTTTTAATACCTGCAATATCTTTTCTTTCTCTCTCTGATTGTAAAATTCTTTTCAAAAGAGCATCTGCAATTGAAGGATTTTTGTGGAGAAAATTATCTAATTCTGTTTTTACAAAATCACCAACAAATGATCGAACAGAGAGAGAATCTGGGTCTGGAGATAAATTGGTAGAGCCCAGTTTTGTTTTGGTCTGTGATTCAAATACGGGTTCTTGCACTCGAATAGCAATGGCACCTACTATACTTGCACGAACATCTGATGGATCAAAATCTTTTTTATAAAACTCTCTTACTGTTTTAACAATAGCCTCTCTAAAAGCTGCAAGGTGAGTACCTCCCTGGGTAGTATTTTGCCCATTAACAAAGGAATAATATTCTTCACCATACTGATTATTGTGTGTTATGGCTAATTCAATATCATTTCCTTTTAAATGAATAATTGGATATCTATTTTCGTCAGCATTAGTTTTTTTGGAGAGTAAATCTAATAATCCATTTTGAGAAAAATATTTTTGGCCGTTAAAATTTAAAGTAAGACCTGCATTCAAATAAGAATAATTCCAAAAAAGACTATCTAAAAACTGTGGGATAAAATGATAATTTTTAAAAATTGAATTATCTGGTTCAAAGCAAATATAGGTTCCACTTTTTACGTTAGATTCCTCTATATCTTTGGATTCATTTACAAGTTCACCTTTGTTGAATTCTGCCCATTTGGTTTTGCCATCACGATATGACTGAACTTTAAAATAACTAGATAGCGCATTTGTGGCTTTCGTTCCTACACCATTTAATCCAACCGATTTTTGAAATGCCCCTGAATCATACTTTCCACCCGTATTAATTTTAGAAACACAATCTATAACCTTTCCCAATGGAATACCTCTACCAAAATCTCTAACTTCTACTTTGTGATCAGAAATTTTAACGTCAATATTTTTACCATACCCCATCATATGCTCATCGATGGAATTATCGACTATTTCTTTTACTAAAACATATATACCATCATCT
>JBEBDG010000045.1:0-12159 GCA_041157165.1 Bacteroidota bacterium | reverse complement strand
TCCCAGAAACACCTTGCATTGCCCTGACTGCCTCAGCGAATGAGGAAGTCAAAAAAGACATCATAGAGAAACTTGCCCTCCGAAAGCCTGCTGTTTTTCAGAAAAGTTTCAGTAGAGCCAATTTATCCTATTCTGTTTTATGGGAGCAAAATAAAGAGATGCGACTTCTGAAAATGCTAGAAAAAATCCAAGGGTCGGCAATCATTTATGTAAGAAATCGAAAGAAAACAGAGTCTATTGCCCAGTTTTTATTACAAAACGATATTGCGGCCGATTTCTACCATGCTGGTTTACTCCCAAAACAAAGAAATGAGAAACAATTGGCTTGGATCAACAACCATTGCCGAGTGATGGTTGCTACTAACGCTTTTGGAATGGGAATTGACAAATCTGATGTAAGATTAGTCATTCATGTTGACTTACCGGATTCTCTAGAGGCCTATTACCAGGAAGCAGGTCGTGCAGGAAGAGACGAGCTAAAAGCATTTGCTTGTATTTTGGTAGAAGAAAAAGACCTTATTGATTTAAAATCCCAATTTGAAAAACAATTTCCAGAACCGGAAATCCTCATGCGTACCTATCAGGCGATGAGCAATTTTTTACAATTGGCAGAGGGTGCAGGCGAATTAGCTGTTTTTGATTTTGATTGGCCGGAAATGTGTAATCGTTTCAAACTCCCTAAAACGGAAACCTATTATGCGCTCAAATGCCTCGAAAATGAGGGCTTGATTCTTTTAAATGAATCAACAAATAATCCATCTAAAATAAAAATAAATGTTTCAACCACCGAAATGTATGATTTTCAAATTCGAAATCCAAAATTTGAAAGTCTTCTAAAATGTCTTCTTCGAATACATGGTGGACTCATTTATTCAGAATTTGTGGCTATCGACGAATTACAAATTGCCCAAGTATTAAAAACTCCTCAACAGGAAATCGAACGAAGTTTAGCATTATTGGAAAAATTTGAATTATTGGATTATGATAAAAAAAGTGGTAATCCAAAAATCACTTTCCTTACACCAAGGGCCTCTGCAAAAGATCTACCCATTCCATGGAATGAATATTTTGACCGCAAAAAGAAATATTTTAAAAAGATTGAAGCAATTGAGCATTTCGTAAAGCAGGAAATCCGTTGCAGAACTCAACAAATTGTCGCCTATTTCGGTGAAAACCTTCATCAAAATTGTGGCATTTGTGATGTTTGTATTCACGAAAAACGAAATAAATCAGGAAAAGCTTACCCAGAAGGGAATCTAGAAGTGAAGGAATTGATGCTAAAATACTTGTCTAAGGGTCCCGTTTCCTTACAAACCATGGTCGATTGCCTGAGGCCCTTATCTCCCAAAGAAGCAGCTCGAATGATTCAGTATTTTTTGGATACAGGTATTATCAAATTAATTGATGAAGAAATTTATAAAGCATAAAAAAGCCAGCTTCCGCTGGCTTTTTATTTAAGATACTTCCAAAGACATGGCATTTTTAACCTTATCCTTCATTAATGCTATGGCTAATACCTGGTCAGCTGAATCAACAAAATGAAAAGTTAAATCTGCTATGTAAGTCTTTTCAATTTCATCTACTTCTTTTCTATTTTTGCTACACATGACAATCTCTTTGATACCGGCACGCTTCGCTGCTAATATTTTTTCTTTGATACCACCCACTGGCAAGACCTTCCCTCTTAAGGTGATTTCTCCGGTCATTGCCAATTTCGACTTGACCTTCCGCTGAGTAAGTGCTGAAGCTATTGCGGTCAACATGGTAATACCTGCACTTGGTCCATCCTTTGGAACTGCTCCAGCAGGAACGTGAATATGTAAATTGTATTGATCAAAAATCTTATAATCAATATGGTAATCAGCGGCATGCGCTTTCAAATAAGTTAATGCTGCCATTGCCGATTCTTTCATTACATCACCTAATTGCCCCGACAAAGTTAAATTACCTTTTCCTTTGCTTAATAAGGTTTCAATGAACAAAATATCTCCTCCCACGCGGGTCCAAGCCAAACCTGTTACCACGCCTGCAAACTCATTATTTTCATAGATATCCTTATCAAAGATTTCTTGTCCCATCAACTTTTCAATATCTGCCGGACTCACTTTTTTTGGATATGCCTCCTCCATGGCAATCGACTTGGTGATTTTACGCACCAAGCGACCTAATTCTTGCTCTAATTTTCGAACACCACTTTCACGTGTGTATCCTTCAATCAAACGCTGAATTGCCGAATCGCTCATCGTAAAACTATTTTTATCCAGGCCATGTTCTTCTTTTTGCTTTGGCAACAAGTGCTTCTTCGCAATTTGCACCTTTTCTTCAACCGTATAGCCGGAAACCTCAATGATTTCCATGCGGTCGCGCAATGCAGGATGGATCGTATCTAAACTATTTGCTGTAGCAATGAACATCACTTTGGACAAATCATATTCCACCTCTAAATAATTATCTACGAAACTATTATTTTGTTCTGGGTCTAATACTTCTAATAAAGCTGAAGACGGATCACCGCGATGGTCTGAACCTACTTTATCAATTTCATCTAATATAAAAACAGGGTTAGAAGATCCCGCTTTTTTGATATTGGAAATAACCTTACCAGGCATTGCTCCAATATACGTTTTACGGTGTCCTCGAATTTCCGCCTCATCACGCACGCCCCCAAGAGCCATTCGAACATATTTTCTTCCTAAAGCTTTTGCAATTGACTTTCCCAAAGAAGTTTTACCTACTCCCGGAGGACCATACAAACATAAAATTGGAGCCTTCATATCGCCTTTCATTTTTAAAACCGCAAGGTATTCAATGATCCGCTCTTTGACTTTTTCTAATCCTGCATGGTCTGCATCCAATATTCGCTTAGCCTTTGCTAAATCAAAATTATCTTTCGTATACTCGCCCCATGGTAATTCTACTAATAATTCAGCATAGTTCATGAGCATGGGGTACTCCGCCGACATCGAATTGGTACGTTGTAATTTTGAAACTTCCTTATTGAAGAATTCATTAACCTCTTTCGACCATTTTTTCTTAGACCCTTTGGCTCTTAAACCATCCAATTCTTGTTCTGGAGACTCCACACCCAACTCCTCTTGTAATACCTTAATTTGTTGACGAATGTAATAATCTCTTTGCTGCTGGTCGATATCCGATGTAGCTTTGGATTGAATTTCACGTTTCAATTCCAAATGTTGGATATCCTTTATCATGAATTCCAATAACTTGGTGGCTTGTTCTATGCCATCCAAAATTTCCAATAATCCTTGTTTTTCCTTCAATTCAGCATTGATATTGGAAGAAAGAAAATGCACCAGAAAGGCTGGAGATTCAATATTATCCAAAGCAATTTGAGCCTCACGAGGTATTTCTGGATTCAGATTTAAAATCTTCATGGCAGATTCCTTCAAAGTAGAGACCAAAGCCTTGTTTTCTTTGTTTAATTTTTTAGGAAAATTATCTTCTAAATAACTCACCGAGGCCACCAGATGTGGTTCTAATTTTGTAAATTCTTTAACCTGAAAACGCTTTCTTCCTTGAACGATGATGGTGGTATTTCCACCTGGCAACACAAACATTTTTACAATGTGTGCTACCGTGCCTACTTTATATAAATCGTCAGGACTTGGCTCATCTTTCGAATTATTTGCTTGACTTAACACACCAATTGTTCGATCGCCTTTGTAGGCTTTTTTAACCAATCGAACTGATTTTTGGCGACTAACTGTTATTGGAATAACCATCCCTGGGAACAATACCATATTTCTGATCGGAAGAATGGATAGTTCGTCTGACAAAACGCTCATTTTGTCATTGTCTTCTGTTCCATCCGAGCCAATTGGTATCAATTCAATATTTTCAAAGTCCGGTAGATCGGACACGCTCAAATGCTTAAAAAGGTCATTTGGATTGCTCATACACACATAATTTAAATATCTTCCCCAAAAATTTCTTTGAAGCGTTTATCATTAGGCAATTTTCATGCCACAAGACAAGATGTCATGTTACCTACCAAGAAATATTTTGAACTGTTTTATTTTTTTGAAACAAAAAGGATTTTTTACGTTCCCCATTTGCAACCTGCAGCAGATTCGTTTGATCTTCAAACGAATCTACTAAGAGTGAATTTTCTAAAAAAATTCCAGCTAAATCTTTTTCAGTAGGAATTTCTAGATAAACCCAAATTGCTTCATTTTGTGGTTCAAAACCCAAATACCGATACGGAGTTTGCAAGGTCTTATTTACTTGAACCCCAAAATGGCTCCTTACATATGGTTCTAAAATTTTATCTGCATCATTTGTGGAAGAAAACTTAAATGGTTTTCCATTATTGGATGATAAGGCAGTTTCTAAGTCATCCTGAAAAAGTTTTATAGAAATCTCCCACGTTTTTTCTTTGGCATTGAAATACATCTCCGTTACCGAAGTATGGAACGGATGGAAAACTGTAAGGAAAATATGTAGGATGAGGGTGTGCAAGGAGAAGGTGTAAGGGATAAGGGAGGAGGGAATGGGGAGGAGGGAATAGAGATGAGGTGTGAGGGATGAGGTGTGAGGTGTGAGGTGTGAGGAATTTGATACAAGAAATACTTCCTATCTATTCCCTATTCCCTATTCCCTATTCCCTATTCCCTATTCGCTTTTCACTATTCCCTATTCCCTACTCCCTATTCCCTACTCCCTATTTATTAAAACAGTACTTTAAAAATATCATTTCCAAAGGTATAAGCCATTAATGCCAATAAGATCATCATTCCAATTTGTTGAGCTCGTTCTAATACCTTTTCAGAAGCTGGTTTTCCGGTGACAATTTCATAAATCAAGAAAATAGCATGACCACCATCCAAAGCTGGAATAGGTAAAATATTCATAAATGCTAGGGCCATTGAAAGCAATCCTGTTAGTGTCCAGAATCGTGTCCAATCCCAAACCCCACCAAACATTTGTGCAATACCAATCGGACCACTTAATGCCTTTGAAGCGGAAACATCACCAGACGCAATTTTCTTAAATCCACGAATATTATCCGTAATCACCGAAAAAGCACGAGAAGTACCGATTCCAATCGATTCGCCAAAAGTAAAATCTTTATGATCTATTTTGATCAAGAGTTCAGGGAAAATACCAATTTTTCCTTCTTTATTGACCGTCATCTCCAAGGTGTCTAATCGACCATTCCTACTGATTGCCATTTTAACCGAATTACCTGCCTCTTTTTTTAAGGCCTCCCTTAATTCATGATAAAAACGGATGGGTTGTTGGTTAATGGCAGTCACATAATCTCCCTCTTTTAATCCTGCCGGATAGGCAGAAAGTAATTCTGTTTGAGGATCTCCAGGTTCAGGAGCTACCACCTCTGCAATTTTAAATGTTGAAATCGGCTCAATAAAAGCTGCTTTTTTATCTGAAAGCTTTTCAATAAAATTACTTGGTATTTTAACTATCAATTCCTTACCATCTCGTAAAACAGTATAGTAAGAATTATTTCCTAATAAAACATCTGGCGAACGCAAGTCGGTAAATTGCTCATAATCCTTTCCGTTTACCTTTAGAATTTTATCTCCGGTCTTTAAGCCTAATTCCTGCCCAACTTCAAGCGCCACAATACCGTTTTTATTTAATTCATTTTTTGAAATATAATTTTCTCCGTTGCTGTAAGTTAAACAAACAAAAATGACAATTCCGGTGATAATATTTACAATTACCCCACCCAACATGACAATTAATCGCTGCCAAGCTGGTTTCGCACGAAATTCCCATGGCTCTGGCGTTTTTGCTAATTTATCGGCGTCCTGCGTTTCATCAATCATTCCTGCGATTGAAACATATCCACCCAGTGGAAACCAACCCAAACCATATTCTGTATCCCCCAATTTCTTTTTGAATAAAGCAAAATTCAACAAAGAAGGGATCGGAAATAAGAAGTCGAAGAAAAGATAAAACTTTTCTACGCGCATCTTAAACCATTTCGCCGTAATGAAATGACCAAATTCGTGTAATGTTACTAAGATGGACAATCCTAAAATTAATTGCCCCGCCATGATTAAACCTTCCATACTTTTAAAGTGATGAGGGAAAAGGGATTAGGGAAAAGAGCCCCTAAAAACTAATCCACTCATTTAAAATTAAATTATTTTTCAAAAACAAGAATACTAAAAATTCCCTATTCACTAATCCCTTATCCCTAATCCCTAATCCCTATTCCCTCTTCCCTAATCTAGCCATCCCCCTCACCTCTTCATCTGTCCTCACATAATCTTCTAATGTCGGATGGGCAATAAAAGTTCCTTTTTGCATGCAAAATTCATTTAATTCGGCAATTTGCAGAAAAGATATTTTATCTTGAAGAAATAGCTCAACTGCTATTTCATTTGCTGCATTGAGCATACAAGCCATGTTTCCTCCTTTTCGCAAAGCTTCATAGGCTAAATTTAAATTACGAAAAGTTTGCATATCCGCTGGTTCAAAATGTAAAGATGGAAAATTAGCAAAATTGAACCGCGGAAAATCAGAAACAATCCGATTCGGATACGTTAAAGCATACTGGATGGGTAATTTCATATCTGGCAAACCCATTTGAGCTTTCATAGAGCCATCCATAAACTGAACCAAAGAGTGAATGATTGATTGCGGATGAACAATAACTTCAATTTGATCTGCCTCTAATCCAAACAACCATTTAGCCTCAATTACCTCTAAGCCTTTATTCATCAAACTTGCTGAATCAATGGTGATTTTTGCACCCATCGACCAATTAGGATGCTTCAAAGCTTGCTCTTTGCTTACATTTTGTAAGTCAACTATTTTCTTTCCACGGAAGGGACCACCAGAAGCTGTCAAAATAATTTTTTCGATTTCTTGGTAACTTTCTCCTACCAAGCACTGAAAAATTGCAGAATGCTCCGAATCAACAGGCAAAATAGAAATACCATGTTTTGCCGCTAATGGCATAATCAATTCACCGGCAACTACCAACGTTTCTTTGTTGGCTAATGCGATGTGTTTCCCAGCCTCAATGGCCTTCACCGTTGGCAGTAAGCCAGCATACCCAACCAAGGCCGTCAATACTACATCTATTGCCTCGTATTGCACTACTTCCTCCAAAGCCTTGGATCCTGCAAGCACCTTGATTGCCGTTCCTGAAAGGGCCTCTTTTAAGGTTTGATAAGCCGATTCCTTACCGATAACAACAACTTTTGGAGAGAATTTCAAAGCCTGAGCAATCAATAAATCTACATTATTTTGAGCTGTTAAAACATAAACCTCAAATAATTGCGGATTTGCCTCGATAACTTCCAATGCTTGTGTGCCAATGGAACCGGTTGACCCTAAAATGGCGATTTGTTTTTTCCCCTCTACCATATTGCCGACTTAATTTGCTGTGTAAAACTAATCCAAACCTGAGGATATAAAAGCGTAATAAATAACCATCCAAATAATCCTCCATATAAGTGAGCCGAATGATTAATATTGCCACCGCCTTTCTTATCCATAGCTATCGAATACCAAGTAAATAAACCTGCATAAATAATTCCTGGAATTCCCACAAAACCAAATAAATAGATTTTTTCCACCGGAAAAAATAAAATTCCGGCAAATATCACTGCTGAAACGGCCCCAGAAGCCCCTAATGAATTGAAATAAGGGTTATCTTTTTGCTTGAAAAAAGTTGGCAAATCGGCGATAACTATAGAAAGTAAGTAAAAGGTAAGAAGTAATAATTTTCCAAAACCGGGAAATAAAATGCCGAAAATTTGTTCCAATTGAATTCCAAAAAAGAAAAAGGAAAATAAATTGAAAAATAAATGAGAAAAATCAGCATGTATGAATCCAGACGTCACAAATCTCCAATATTGTTTCTTACGTACGATGCGGTAAGGATTTAAAGTACACAATTCCAATATTTCTGGTTTTTGCCAGGCTACTACGGAAATGATAGCAGTAACTACGATAAGGATAAAACTGATGGAATCAAACATAAGCTACAAAACTACAACAATTATACCTCTCGTACCATTAAAGCTGATAAAAAATCA
Organism: Bacteroidota bacterium; assembly: GCA_041157165.1. Lineage (GTDB taxonomy): Bacteria > Bacteroidota > Bacteroidia > Cytophagales > Spirosomataceae > Sandaracinomonas. Next base: position 4,123 of record JBEBDG010000045.1, on the reverse strand, counting down.
GTTAATTGATTTTTACCTTGCAGTGGAATATTTAGTTGATTAATTCCTGACAGGGCTTCATCAAAATATGACTTCACCTTATTTTCTGCCAATTCTTTTATCCCCAAGGCATTATAAATTGCAGTGACAGTTTGTATCTTTTCAACTGGATTATGAGGATTAGATTGCAACCAATACTGGAGTTCATCTTGCAGACTTCCTTCTGCCTGTTGTAGGGCAGATATCAATAAATAGGTCTTTTTATTGGCTAAAATATCTCCACCAGGCTGTTTTCCAAAAGTTTCTGGATTACCATATACATCTAAAATATCATCTTTTAATTGAAACCCTAGTCCGACTAGTTCTCCAATTTGATATAATTTAGAAGCAACTTCTTTGCTTTCACAGGCCAATAAAGCACCCATTTCAAGAGAAAAACCCACTAATACCGAAGTTTTCAAACGAATCATTTCAATATATTCACTCAATGAAACATCATCCCTCGATTCGAAATTCATGTCATATTGCTGTCCTTCACATACTTCAGCTGCCGTTTGATTGAAACGTTTTAATAAGTATTGAAAATCGGGAAGACTGATTCCCTCAACAGTATTCAAGTAATCATAGGCCTTAACAAGCATTACATCGCCTGAAAGGATGGCTATGTTATCATTCCATTTTTCATGAACGGTTTGTTTACCTCGACGCAACGGAGCTTTGTCCATGATATCATCGTGCATCAAGGTGAAATTATGAAAAATTTCTATGGATAAGGACGGCTTGAGTACCCTTTGCCAGTCGGACTTAAACAAGGAATAAGCCATGAGGGCAAAAACGGGACGCATTCGCTTCCCACCCAAGGCCATTAAATACCTGATGGGCTCGTACAATTCAATCGGTTGAGCGTTTAGCTCAAGCGAATTGACTTCTTTATCCAGCGCCGCAATGAATTCCTTTTGCATATATTATCGATCTACTTCTCCCATCACTAAATCGAGAGAACCAATTATTGCTACTAAATCTGCTAAATATGCCCCACGCGAGAGTGTTGGCAAAACAGACAAATGGTGAAAAGAACAAGCACGCACTTTAACCCGCTGAGGTATATCGGAACGCCCATCAGAACGAATAAAGTAACCCAATTCACCCTTGGGATTTTCTGCACGCACATAAATATCCATGGCTGCTGGTCGAATCTTTTTAGGCACCATGGCCTGTGGATTAAAATCCGGCGTACGTTTATGTTCACCCATCAATTGATTTAAACATTGTTCGATAAGACCAAGAGATTCTCCACATTCAAGAATACGAACATGATTTCTATCCCAACAATCACCCATTGTACCCACTAAACCTTGTCCGACTGGGATATTAAATTCCAATTCTGGATAGACTGAATACGCATCCACTTTTCGAAGGTCAAAGGCTAAACCCGAACCTCTTAGCACCGGCCCGGTACATCCATAATTAATCGCGAGGTCGCGATTAAGCACCCCAATATTAGCCGTTCGCTTGATAAAAATGGCATTCTCTTCTACTAAGGTCCGCACCTCACGAATGGTCGTTTTAACCAATGGAATCAATTCCTTTACTTTTTCCTCAAAACCTTCTGGCAGGTCATAAAAAAGTCCACCAACCCAAATATAATTATAAAGCATACGAGCACCCGATAACCATTCCAACAAACGTTGAATATGTTCTCGATCGCGCATGAGCCACAAAAAAGGAGTGTAAGCCCCAATATCTAAACCATACGTACCAATCGCCACAAAATGTGAGGCAATACGATTCAACTCAGCCACCAACACACGAATGTATTCAATACGTTTGGGTAATTTACCCTCCAGGTTCATCATTTTCTCTATTCCCATGACAAATGCATGTTCGGAATTCATGGCTGCCATGTAATCCAAACGATCTACATAAGGAATAATCTGATTAAAAGGAAGGGACTCCGTATGTTTTTCAAAGCATCGATGTAAATAACCCAAATGAGGTACCACATCCACCACTGCTTCTCCATCAGATACAACCTCAAGGCGCAACACTCCATGTGTCGATGGATGCTGCGGCCCAATAGAAATCACCATTTCCTCCGAACGCAAGTTATCCAACGAATACTTGTTAGGATCGGAGCGGGTGAAGTTTTCAAGTGAACTTATGTGCTGTGTAGACATTTAGTACAAAGATAATAAAGAAGTTGAAAGTGGAAAGTGGAAAGTTGAAAGTGGAAAGTTGAAAGTTGAAAGTGGAAAGTGGAGAGTGGAAAGTGGATTATCAAATAAATGGTTAGAATTATAAGTTAGTTTAAGTGATCAATTTAAAATCATGAATAAATTTGAAAAACTAAAATTTCACATGAAACCTAATCCAATAAAAGACCGAACATTTGAATTTGCAGTTAAAATTTTTGCATTCTGTAGACATCTAACAGAAAAAAAAGAATTCATTATTTCGAAACAATTACTTAGGTCTGGAACCAGCGTTGGAGCAAATATTAGAGAAGCAGAACATGCTGAATCAAGACCAGATTTTACACATAAAATAAGTATAGCGCTCAAAGAAATAAATGAAACCAACTATTGGTTGGATATTTTAATTAAATCAGAATTCGAAAAAGGGCACTTTATTCTACATATAAAAAATGAGGCAAATCAAATCTTATCCATTTTAGCAGCAATTTCAAAGAAAACCAAAGAAAAATAACTTTCAACTCTCCACTTTCAACTTTCAACTTTCAACTTTCCACTTTCAACTTTCAACTCTCAACTCTCCACTTTCAACTTTTTTCAGTTAATTGTTTTTATTTAAAAAAAAATCTTCTACCTTTGCATTCCATTTAAAATCACACATTAAAGAAAGAAACGGATGGCAAAGAAAGGAAATCGCATTCAGGTTATTTTAGAATGTACTGAGCACAAAGAATCAGGCTTACCGGGCATGTCTCGTTACATCACTACTAAAAACCGTAAGAATACTACAGCTCGTTTAGAGTTGAAGAAATACAATCCGGTATTAAAGAAAGTTACTTTACATAAAGAAATTAAATAATATTTTTTAAGAAATGGCTAAGAAAGTAGTTGCAACGTTGAAAAAAGAAGGTGGTGTTAAATACGCTAAAATTATCAAGGCGGTTAAAAATCCTGCTACAGGAGCCTATACCTTCAAAGAAGAAATTATTTTGCAAGACGATGTAAATACAGCATTGAAAAACTAATTCAATCAGATTTACCAATATTGCATAAAAAAGTCTCTTTTCGAAGGGACTTTTTTTTATCTTTGTAGTTCATACTCACATTTTCTAACATGGGCATATTCGATTTTTTCAAGAAGAAAGCTGAGCCTGAGATTCAGGAAGAGAAAGAAGCGCTTGATAAAGGCTTGGAAAAAACCAAAGAAGGCTTTTTGTCGAAAATAGGTCGAGCTGTAGTTGGAAAATCAAAAGTAGACGATGAGGTTTTAGATGAATTAGAAGAAATTTTATTAACCTCAGACGTGGGTGTTCCTACCACGCTAAAAATCATTCAACGAATTGAAGAGCGTGTTGAGCGCGACAAATACGTTAATACAGAAGAATTAGATCAAGTTTTACGAGAAGAAATTGCCGCCTTATTGGAAGAAAATGCTTCGACCGATGTAGCCAATGCCTTCGCAGAACCAAAGCAAAAACCCTATGTAATCATGGTGGTAGGTGTAAATGGGGTAGGTAAAACCACTACCATTGGTAAGCTTGCTAGTCAGTTTCACCAAAACGGACTCAAAGTAGTGTTAGGGGCGGCTGATACCTTCCGTGCAGCGGCCGTAGATCAACTGAAATTGTGGGGTGAGCGAGTGGGGATTCCGGTAATTGACCATGGCATGAACACAGATCCAGCAGCAGTTGCATTTGATGCTGTAAAGCAAGCGGTAGACATGCAAGCAGATGTGGTGATAATTGACACCGCAGGACGTTTACATACCAAAGTAAATTTGATGACCGAGTTATCAAAAATTAAAAAAGTCATTCAAAAATTCATTCCAGAAGCTCCACACGAAGTATTACTTGTATTGGACGGTTCAACAGGACAAAATGCTTTCATTCAAGCTCAAGAATTTACCAAAGCCACCGAAGTCACTGCCTTGGCTATTACTAAATTAGATGGCA